>PAUP01000011.1 GCA_002712765.1 Cytophagaceae bacterium
TTCTCTGCCGAATTTGCAGAGCACAAAGTGTACAATACGGGCGAGAGTACCAAGCATATCGATTGGAAACTATATGCCAAGACCGACAGATTGTATACCAAACGCTATGAAGAGGAGACCAATCTGCGCTGCCATCTCATTCTTGACAACAGTAGCTCGATGCACTATCCTGAGGTCAAAACGTACAGCCTTTCCCATTTAAATAAGATCAGTTTTTCTGCCTTGGCAAGTGCAGCCATTATGAATTTAATGAAAAAGCAGCGCGATGCCGTTGGAATGAGCATTTACAGTGATACTTATGACTATTATGTGGGTGAAAAGGGTAGCGATAGGCACCACCACATGCTTTTAGACAAACTTAATAGCTTGTTGGATCCCGCTTTCGCGAAAGCAAATAGCCAAGCACCCGCTAGACAAACTGACACCTACAAACACCTTCACCTTATTGCCGAAAAATTAAAGCGGCGCTCTTTAGTTTTTATATTTTCGGATATGTTTCAAAGCGACGTCGAACAAGAAGCCTTGTTTGAAGCCTTGCAACATTTAAAATACAACAAACATGAGGTGATCCTTTTTCACACCTATAGCCGGACCAAAGAATACAACTTTGAATTTTCTAATGCGCCAAAAAAATACGTCGATGTAGAAACCGGGGCACAAGTCAATCTCTACGCCGATTCGATTAGAGATATTTACACCCAAGCCGTAGAAACTTACTTTAAAAACCTGCAACTCAAGTGTGCACAATACCGCATAAAATATATCCCCGCCGAAATTGAAAAAGGCTTCCAACCTATCTTGACGACATTTCTAGTAGAACGTCAAAAATTTGTGTAATTTTTTTAAAAAAAGGTTTGCACATAGAAAAAGAGCGTGTATATTTGCACCCGCAACAGCGCAACGGTCTGGTAGTTCAGCTGGTTAGAATACCTGCCTGTCACGCAGGGGGTCGCGGGTTCGAGTCCCGTCCAGACCGCAAAAAAGCCCACAGTCCGTGGGCTTTTTGCTTTAAAGCAAAAAGATGTTGTGTTGGCCACGTCTCACGTGGTAGGATTTGTAGTTGAATCCGATGAGAAGCTTTTCCTGTTAGGAAAGGCTTTTTTTGTTTTTGGTTAGCACGAAATCAAATACTGCCCTCGTAAGACCAAATTTGTAAGGACATCCCTAAAATACTGGGTATGATCCCTATTGCTCTTTACAGAAAAAGATCAATACATTTTTTATAGAAAAAACTTCAAAAAACTGCTGTTTTTGTTTTTCGAATTAAAAAAACAACCTATATTTGCAACCGCTAAAAGCAAAACACTCCTCCATAGCTCAGTTGGTTAGAGCATCTGACTGTTAATCAGAGGGTCCTAAGTTCGAGTCTTAGTGGGGGAGCAAGCTTAGCAAAAGCACTACAGCAATGTGGTGCTTTTTTTATGGGTTATTTTCTCGAATTGATCAGGAACTTGACGCATTGAGCCAAAAGAAAACCCATCAATGCAAACACGAATTGATGGGTTTAAAAATAACAATGATGCCTTCACAATAGTCGGGGAAGTGGACATCATTGCAATTACACTAGGTTAAGTGCAGTGCATGTTGGGAATGCAAATTTCAAAAGCTAACACAATAGCTACTTTTTTTTGTAGGATTTAAAAAGCCTCTTGTACTATTTTCTATCTGTAAAACAATCCTATTCCAAAAATTCCTACCTTTTGAGTACATTTTTATTTAAAACATACTTTTTTGGCATGATAGTCTCTCTTTTTGGTCGCTCTAATTTCATTTCATTTTTGCTTGCTTTACTTTGCTTTTGTTCCGTTTCTTGGGAAGCACAATCGCAATCGCTTTCTAGGACAGAAAAAAAACTGCTCCAGACAGTAAGTGACAATAATGAAGACGCTATTGGCTTCTTGGAACAAGTGGTCAACATCAATAGTGGCACTTTAAACAAAAGTGGTGTTAGAGCGGTAGGCAATCAGTTTTCTTCAGCTTTTGAGGGCATAGGGTTTGAGACCTCTTGGATTGAAATGCCTCCAGAAATGCAAAGGGCTGGTCATCTCTTTGCCCGAACACAAGGTGATAAAGGAAAACGCTTATTACTCATAGGACATCTGGACACGGTCTTTGAGGCAGATAGCGAGTTTCAGACTTTTGAGATGATCAATGATTCTATTGCCAAAGGTCCAGGCGCCAATGATATGAAAGGTGGTAATGTGGTGGTGCTTTACGCCTTAAAAGCGTTACGCGAAAATGGTTTACTGGATGATGCTCAAATCACGGTGGCCTTTACAGGTGACGAAGAAAGCACAGGAAAACCAATCTCCATCAGTAGGAAGGATTTGATAGCTGCAGCCAAAACCTCTGATATTGCGCTAGGTTTTGAAACGTCTACTGGTTTTGACAATGCCACAGTAGCGCGTAGAGGCTCTAGTAATTGGAATGTTACCGTGACAGGCAAAAGAGCCCACTCATCAGGTATATTTCGCGAAAGCGTAGGCGCGGGGGCTAATTTTGAAATGGCACGCATCCTTCATCAATTTTACAATGAAGTAAGGGGAGAAGAATTACTTAGTTTTAATCCAGGTATGCTGCTTGGAGGCACCACGATGGATCTCAAAGCTGCCCAGAGCAAGGGAAGTATTTTTGGGAAAGGCAATGTGGTTGCCCAAACTGCTTATGTTCAAGGAGGACTTCGATTTATCTCAGAAGAACAAAAAGAAAGAGCGCGAGCAAAAATGCGTACCATAGTAGNAAACAACCTNCCACAAACCTCGGCCAAAATTGTTTTTCAAGACAGTTATCCGGCTATGAAANCCACCCCAGAAAATTATGCCTTGNTAGAGGTACTTTCTAAAGTGAGTCAAGATATGGGCCAGCCAGCTGTAGCCGCTTATGACCCAGGAAAACGCGGTGCTGCCGATGTTTCTTTTGTGGCTCAGTATGTAGCTTGTCTTGATGGTCTTGGCACTATGGGTACCGGAGCACATACCCCTAAAGAAACGGTAAACATCAATACCATCGAACTGCTTACCAAGCGCACAGCGCTACTTATTTATCGCTTACTGCAAATGGAGCGTTAGGACTGTTTCTCCCAAACCTTATCGCTGTTTAAGGCAAAAGTGCCTACATAGTCCCAATTACACTCGTCTGGAGCGATTAAGGACAAAAACGGATTGCCCTCAGAGGAGCGATAGAGATGATATATCTTACCCACGATTGGTTCAAAAGAAAACTTGGCAGAATAGATGAGATTGTTATACTCAAACTGTTCCATCATCGTATCGTACTGCGCCTTTAAGGTTTCGTACTCTGTCTTAAATTGATGATTGACTTTAGAAATATTTGAGTTTTTCCAAGAGGTCACATCGTCTGTAAGTATGGCAGGGGCTCCAAGATTAGTAGCATAAGGAGTAAGTGCCGCATCGTAGCGCTCTTTTTCCTCATTGTAAACAACTTGATCTGGTTTCTTTTTCATGGTGTAAAGATACAATGCAGTCAAAAAATCAGTCCAATACAGACCTGTAAAATTTTCCCAAATTCTCAATAGGGGCAAATGGCTGGTCTTCAGTTTTGGCGAAAGCCCTATATTTAAACTGCTAAAAACCAATTACATGGCTACTCCAAGAAAGCGACCTATCATTTTGGTGCCTGGCATTCAGGGCACCAAATTATTTAATACCAACGAAAAAGACTTTCAGGTGATCTGGAGTGGTGTCAAGAAAAATTTTAGCAACATCACTAAGCTAGCCTTACAACGAGACGGCAGCAGCGATGCCGAAATAGAAATGATCGTAGAGCGCGCCGATGTCGAAAATCTCGCCTATTCTGAGATTGTAAATTACTTGAGAAGCTTAGGATATCGCGTATTTATTTTTGGGTATGACTGGCGTAAAAGCAATATGGAAACCGCTCACAAGCTAGAGTTATATGTCAATAAACTCAAAGACAAACTCAATGTAAACAGTTTTAACTTCCTCACCCATTCTATGGGTTGCCTGGTGGTAAGTAGTTATTTTAAACTTTTGGGCAACGAAGACAACATCAATGCAGTGGTCAATAAAGTTATCTTTAGCGTACCACCGTTTTTGGGCTCTATTGAAAGTACCTTTAATCTAGTTGCCGGCAAATCGCGATTGTTTAATAGCAGTGATGATTTTAGGAAAATTGCTCGAACCTTTCCTTCTATCTATGAGTTATTGCCCGTCTACCAAGGCGCCTATACGTTTAAAAATACGGCGAGACAAGCGCAATTTGATTACGCCAATTTTGACAGCTATTGGCAACATGTACCTAATGCCACTCGCAAAGACACTATTGCCAAACAGTCCCTTATTAGTATGCGCTTGAAGGATATGGGAGAAGTGCGAAGTGAGAATGATTTTATTTTTGATTTTCATCAAATAAAAAATGAGCAATTAAAAGACAAATTGCTAGTCATTGTGGGTACAGGAGAAAAGACACGTGTAAATATTGTAATAAAAGACAAGGTAGATCACGTGGTCAACTTTTTTGACTTTGATCATCCGCATGCAGAGGGTGACGGCGATGGTACTGTACCCCATGCTAGCGGTATTGCTTTTAAGGATAGTATACTTACCCTCAAGGTAAAAAGTAGAAAATTAGAAACTTGGGCCGATGGACGCTTTGTAATGACAGACTGGCACGCCTTTTTTCTAAATAACGGACGCGTTCAAAATGTGATTACCCGCTTTTTTAAACCAAGAGCGGCCCAGGAAATTCAAGGCTTAAACCAGCGTGAATGGTATCACTCTATTGGCAGTCGTATTGCTAGAGTTCAATAATTCAAAAACACAGGAAATGAGTTCTTATAAAACCGATCAGAGCAACAAACAGATAAAAGTAACGATATGGGTGATTAGTCCGGGTGATGCGGCAAGCCTTGTTTTTGTTGACGGGGTCCAAACTTTAGAATCTCCAGATAATTTTGGAGGCAATGTTCCACCTTCAAAAGTAGGGACAAACAAACTCCTAAACGGATCGGTGGTTGAGTTGACAACCGCCATAGACTTGACGACAATTATTCCAGAAAACCGAAAACAAGCGATAGAAATGATTAGGGTGACCTATGCCATCGAAGGTGGACCAGAAGGCAAAAAATTACTTGCCTCTAACAAATCCAACTGGTTTGTCATTGGAGATCATGAAAACATTTTTATTAAAAAACCCATTCGCATGTTATGAAAAATGATGTCCTACTCCTATTTGCATTATCGTTAGTTATATCTGTTTACGGGCAAAACCCCATAACATTTGATAGGGCATCCATACCCAACGCGCCTGCCTTTGTTCTGCTAGACAAAACACCTACTATTATTGAACGCCCTGATTCACCTAAAGCCTTTGGAATTCAATTACTACAAGACTTTGAAGATGGGGTTCTCGATAATATTGCCTTAGAATTCACACCTTTTTGGTATACCAAACCAAAGGCACTAAATGCCTTAAAAATGAGAGGAATCGAAAGGATAGAACAGGCTCCAGGGGTATATTACAACAAGCAAAATTATTTTTCTGGGCTTCGGTTTACAAATATTTCGGTGGCCTATAGTTCGGGCATGGATTCGATCCAAAATATTGCTATTGGGGCCAGAGCCACCATTTTTGAGTACAAGCATCCAGAAGATGTCAAGCGATTGATTGATGCCAATGCTTACAATGAGCGTATCCTAAAAGAAAAACTCCTTCTCTTTAATGAGTTTATGGCGCTTCCTGGCAAAAGTGAACTTGCCGCAACCAATAAACCCCAATTTGAAAAGGAACTCCAGGCCTATATTGAAGCCAAAAATTTGTCGAGCGCTAAGCAGGTTTACGATGCCCTGGCGATCAAACCCGTATTTGCCCTTGATGGCGCCATCGCCTATAATGCCAGATATGTCAACGACCGTTATCAAAGTGCCGCAAATAATCGATTTGGCATATGGCTCACCGCAGCCTATGCCCAACCTTTGGGCAGAGGGAACGATATGGGCAATTATTTAAATTTCTATGGGTTTTTTAGGTATTTAAATGACGAGATAAACACCACTACTTTTAACGCTGTAGACGTGGGGGTAAAGGCCGAATTAGAATTTGACCGTTTATCTTTCGGATATGAATACATCTCTAGAAGTGGTGACCTTGATAGTTTCCGATCTTCAGGAAGTCTCGTTTACAAACTCACACCCAATCTCTACCTTAGCGGGGCCTTTGGGAATAATTTTGGTAGTGCCAATGATTTAATTTCACTACTGGGCATACGATGGGGCTTAAATAACAAAGCGCAAACCCTCAATTAATGCGTGTATTTGGGCTTGAGATTTTTGAGCATAATTTTGGTCATGGCATCGAGATCGTATTCATGCTGCCATCCCCAATCGTTTCTCGCTTCGCTATCATCGATTGATTGTGGCCAGGTATCGGCTATAGCCTGTCTAAAATCGGGCTCATAACTAATTTCAAAATCTGGAATATGTTTGCGTATACTCGCCGCTATCTCCTCTGGTTCAAAACTCACCCCTGCTAGGTTGTAAGCAGACCGTATTTTGACAGCCTCACTAGGTGCATCCATAATCCCAATCGTCGCGCGAATTGCGTCATCCATATACATCATAGGCAAGGTGGTTCCGGCTTGTAGAAAACAACGGTATTGCCCATGTTTTAAGGCACGATGGTAGATATCTACGGCATAATCGGTGGTGCCTCCTCCAGGTTCGGTAGTATAACTTATCAGACCGGGATATCTAATACTGCGCACATCAACGCCAAATTTATCGTGATAGTACTGACACCAACGCTCTCCAGTCTGTTTGGAAATTCCGTAAACAGTAGAGGGTTCCATTATCGTGGTTTGTGGTGTCATCACTGCGGGTGTCGTTGCTCCAAATACAGCTATACTAGATGGCCAAAAGACCTTTTTAATTTTTTGTTCCTTAGCCAGATCGAGCACGTGAAAGAGCGAAGTCATGTTTAAATGCCATGCCTTGGCAGGAAAACGTTCGGCGATAGCACTTAACATAGCTGCCATGAGATAAACGGTGTCCACTTTATAGCGAAAAATCAAATCTTCTACGGCTTCCAAATCTGTAGCATCCAGCAATTCAAAATGTCCAGAGTTCATCAAAGCATCACTGCCTTCACGTATATCACTGGCAACCACCTTATCATTGCCAAAACGCTGCCGCAATTTGATGGTGAGTTCTGTTCCTATTTGCCCGCAGGCTCCAATGATTAATATTCTTGATTTCATAGTGTCTTTGTCTATATAATTTTTCGCTTTAAGCGAAAACAAAATACCACCCTCTGATAGCTTTCTGAACTAACCAAATAAGCAGGATGACGCTACCCGATTCTAAGAAAAAATCAGGAGTTTACAAACATAATCATAAAAGATTTTTAGGTCGTAGGATTTCTGCTACTTTTGCTTGAGGTTTATTTGGTTATTATGAAAATAGCATTGCAAACAATACTTTTAATTCTTTTGGGAAGTCTTCTTGTGAATTGTAAAGAAGAACCATCAAATGTGGCCATTATCGAACCTACCACTGTGGGTATAGACAGCATAACCATTCGTGCTACCCAAGGACTCAAACCTGAGCTACGCCTCACTCCTGCCGCTAGAAAAGCAGTTAAAGATTGGAATATGTATACAGCCCTCGAAAAGATGATGGCCGAATATAAGGCCATCACTTTTGCCAATCTCAAAACACGCGTGACTCAGGGCGTGCAACTATTTGTACAACAAGAACAAGCCGAAGAAGCTGCTGTTAAACTGGTACCAGACCATATAGACACCCCAGCGATTAATGCGCGACTTTTGGTTTTAGAAACACGCTTGCGTGTACTAGAAAGTTTGACTCAAAAATACGAACCCAATCTCGAGCGTATTGAAACCGAAATGATCGCCCTACAAAATGCCTTTCAGGAGCTCAATCTTCAGATCAATGAACGCTTTGCCAAAAGTGTCGAAGAACTATTGGAAGAATTGAGAAAATCTCAAGAAGAAGAAAAGGGCAATACCCCTCAGCGCAACCCTCAAGGCAGACCTCCACTATCGATATCTGAACAATTCTAGTTTTGTATATTTAAACAAAATTGATCTCATGCGTATTATTATCTTGGCTTACTTTCTTCTTGCTATTCCATTTTTGGCTCAAGGCCAAACTACAACATCTAATAAAACGGCTAAGGCCAAAATTGATCAAACACTGATGGCTTGGCATCAGGCCGCGGCCGATGCCAATTTTGATGCTTATTTTGATAAAATGACTCGAGATGCAGTTTTTCTTGGTACTGATGCTACCGAAAATTGGCAAAACGATGCGTTTCGCAATTTTTCAAAACCCTACTTTGACAAAGGCAAGGCCTGGTCTTTTACTACCTTAGAGCGAAACATCTATGTTTCAGAAGATGAGCAATATGCTTGGTTTGACGAGCATTTGGACACTCAAATGGGTATTTGTCGAGGATCCGGAATTCTCGTAAATGAAAAGGGCGAGTGGAAAATTAAACACTATGTACTATCTATTGCCATTCCCAACGAAAACGTCAAGGATGTCACAGCGCTTAAAGCCACATGGGATGCTGCCCAAATGAAAAAAATGAGACAGTAAGTCATCATTTTATAATTCGCAAAAATCTTGTCTTAGAACTAAGAAAACAGCAACTTTCTTAGCTAAAATGCACAGTTTTAGTAACTTTTTTGCGCATCTATTACTTCATGTCTTATATTTGCCTTTCTATTTTATAAATCCTACACTATGAACAAATTACACCTTTGCTTATTGGTTGGTCTTGTGACTACTATGTCTTATGCTCAAATTGGGTCACAGGCTCCTTGGATGGAAGCTTTTAGAGACAATCCAAAAAGCGCCAAGTTTCAGGATATTCAGGCGGCCTTCAAAGCCTATTGGGAATCAAGAGACGAAACAAAAAAAGGAAGCGGATTCAAGCCTTTTAAACGCTGGGAGTCGCTACAAAAAGATTTTTTAAATCCAGATGGGACTGTGATGACCGCTGCACAACATGTTGAGGCTTGGCGTCAAAAAAATGAGATGCGTACCTCGCAAACCGTCTTGAGCGATTGGACCACGGTGGGACCCTTTAGTCATTTAGAGACTGGTTCTTGGTCTCCTGGTCAGGGAAGAATAAACGCCTTGGCAGTAGATCCAAACAACAGCGATGTGTACTACGTAGGTGCACCAGCAGGTGGACTCTGGAAATCGGTAGATGCAGGGGTAACCTGGGAAATTCTCACCGATAATCTTCCACAATTAGGGGTGTCTGCCATAGCGATAGACCCTACAGATTCAAATATCATTTATATAGGAACGGGTGATGATGACGCTGGTGATTCTACAGGAATAGGGCTCTTAAAATCTACCGATGGTGGCGCCACTTGGAATTTTACAGATTTAGATGAAAGTAATTCTCCTTCTTCCTTTAACGAAATATTTATTCACCCATCAAACAGTGACATCATTTGGACATCTACTGCTCTTGGGGTTTACAAAACTACCGATGCTGGAACTACATGGATTAGAACGCGTTCTGGAAATATCAGAGATATGCGATTAAAGCCAGATGATCCAGATGTTATTTATGCAGCTTCATCTTCTCTTATTTACAAATCTGAAGATGGTGGTGAGACTTGGACTATAAAAAATAACGGAACCCCAACGGGTACTTCGAGATTGGCTATAGACGTCACTCCGGCTAACCCAGAGGTTTTATACATCTTTGCGGCCGATAGCAATAACAACTTTGACGGCATCTATAAATCAGAAGATGCTGGTGAGACTTTTGTGTATACGTCGGCAGGAGCACCAGACGTTTTTGACGGAGCATCGCAATCTTGGTATGACTTTGCATTTGCCGTTTCAGATATTGATGAAAATGAAATATACACTGGTGTCTTAAATGTTTGGCGCTCTACCAATAGTGGTGCCTCATTTAGCCGTTTAAACAGCTGGAGTAATCCAAGTCAGCCTTCTTACACTCATGCCGACATTCACAATCTGCGTTTCTTGGATGGCAAGCTGTTTTGTGGAAGTGATGGAGGTGTATACGTATCTGAAGATCGCGGTAATAGCTTCGAAGACTTATCTGAAGGATTAGTTATTGGTCAGTTCTATAGAATTGCCGTTGCTTCTCAAGATTCAGAACTAATGGCTGGTGGACTTCAAGACAATGGCGGATATGGCCGTACCAATGAAACTTGGCATTGTTATTATGGTGCCGATGGTATGGAAATAGCGATCGACCCAAATGATCCAAACAATATTTACGGTCTGATTCAGTTTGGCGGTGGTCCTTATGTTTCTAATAACGGTGGTGTCAACTTAGCTACAGGAGGTTTTCCAAGTGCCCCAGACAATGGCAACTGGATTACACCACTAGAATTTACTGCAGATAGTCGCTTATTGGCAGCGTATACGCGTATTTACGAATTTAACCCAGCTAATGCGAGTTGGAGTGTGGTTTCTTCACAGCTTTCTGACCGCGTAGATTATATGACCCCAGATCCAAATGATGCAAGCCGATTATTTATTGCTATAAACCGTCAACTAAGAATGAGTATAGACGGGGGAGCAAGCTTTTTCAATCTATCTACTTTGCCTTCAAACATTACTTGGATTGATGTAGATAGTGAAGAAGACGATCTTATTTACATTACCACTGCTGGGAGCAACGGACGTGTGTATAGAGGAGAAATTACAGGTACCACTATAGATCTAGTCGATATTACCTTAAACCTTCCAAGTATTCCTAAGACGGTCATTAAACATCAGGCAGACCACCCAGACAATCCTTTGTATTTAGGGACGAGCTTAGGCGTATGGCGCTATGACGAAGATGCCGATCAATGGGCTGCTTTTGACGAAAATTTACCTAGTGTTGTGGTGAGAGACATAGATATCAATCTTGAAGATGAGATCATCACGGCGGCCACCTACGGTAGAGGTATATGGCAAAGCCCATTGGAGGCAGAGCCGTTGAGTGTAGAAAGTTTTAGCATTTCAGATTTAAAAGTCGGACCTAACCCATCTAGTGGTATTTTTGAAATGCGCTGGAACGGTGGTAACGCAACAGCTGTCAATGTCTATGACTTAACTGGAAAATTAATTTATACTGCTAACGATATTGCAGCAGGTGCCACCCAATATGCTATCGATCTTTCGGGTTATGCTTCAGGAATGTATATTCTTAAAGCTTCCATAGAGGGGGCAACGGTCACCAAAAAACTACTGATTAAGTAATTAAGAAAAAGCCTTCTCACGAAGGCTTTTTTTATTTTCTTTGGCTATCTAATACGCTATTGATAGTATCTTGATCTCATTATTATGCGATTGTTTTATTTGTCTTGCCTCGCTGCCGTACTAGGCCTTCTTTTTGGTTGTGATCAACATCGCGCCTCTAGGGCAACACATTGGGATGAAGTAGCCGTGCATCGCTCACATATGGACACGACAGTCCATCCAGGAGACGATTTTTACAGATATACTAATGGCGGCTGGCTAGCGCATACACAAATTCCAAAAGACCTTCCCGAATATAATACCTTCTATTATTTACAAAACAAGGTGTTTAACGATTTGCTTACCGCATTAGAACGGCAGTCTTCATCACGTATAGACTCCATATCAAACGGCCCATCAAAAGTCGCTCTTCTTTATAGGCAATTTTTGGATACGCTTTCGCGAAATAAAACGGGGATCACTCCTATTCTTCCCGTTATACAACACATTAAAAAAACAGAATCCAAAGCCGCGCTATTGGAACTTATAGCTAAAGATACTCGGGTAAGTGCTCCTTTTTTTACTGCCGAAGTTGGTGCTGATCTCATAAACAGTACCCACCCCATAGTTTATGTAGGCCCTCACACTTTAGGGCTTCGGCATAGAGATGATTATCTGTCGTTATCAACGAAAGCTCAGGATTTACGCCAAAGCTATAAGAGCTATATCAACTCCATATTGACCGAGGTAGCGTTCAAAAGTCAAAATTCTTACGATATGGCACAGCGCGTTTTAGAACTAGAGCAGCTTCTGGCCAAAGCCCAAGCCCCAGCAGAGAGGCTACAGCATCCAGAGCTACTCAATAATAGGTATGCTATTTTAGACGCCAATAAGGCTTTTCCAAAACTTGCTCCAAAAAAAAGACTAGAGGATTGGGGTATACCTGCTCATGTCGACACTCTCATTATAACCCAACCTCAATATTTTAAAAGACTAAATGTACTACTTGACTCCCTACCACTCTCCCAGTTAAAAGAGCTTACCGTTTTTCATACGCTCAATACCTCGAGTCAAATACTAAATAGGCCTTTAGAAAAAAAGAAATGGTCATTTTACAAATCTATTTTACAAGGGGCTCAGACAGAACAACCAGCCCGCAAAAGGGCTTTGCAAATGGCCAATGAATTACTTCCTGAAGCCTTAGGGTGGATATATGCACAGCGATATGGCAACGAGCAAACCAATGCCCATATTACCCAAATGACCACTTATATCATTGCTGCCTATCAAAAGAGAATCCAAGCCTTACCCTGGATGCATCCTGATACTAAAAGCAAAGCGTTACAGAAACTCAACCATATAGATATTAAAGTAGGACATCCGGATAGCTGGAATAGTTATCAAAGCCTCAATTTGACATCAGAGAATACCTATTATGAAAATCACATAGCCCTTCGTAAATGGTTGAGACAACAAAATATGGCGCTTTTAAATCAAGCCCGTAATGACAACAAGTGGCGACTGGCATCTCACCAAGTCAATGCTCAATATTTTCCAGACACTAACCAAATCATTATTCCTACAGCTATATTACAACCCCCTTTATATGATGCAGCGCAAGATATGGCTTCCAATTTTGGGGCAATAGGTGCAATAATAGGTCATGAAATCACTCATGCCTTTGACATGATAGGTGCTCGATATGATTTGGATGGCAATCTAAATGCATGGTGGACCCCTGAAGATTATACCCAATTTAATTTACTAATTGAGGCCCTAAACCATCAATATGCAGCCATTAAGCTAAATGATTCATTAGCTATTAATATCGAGCTTACGCGAAATGAAAATATTGCAGATCTGGGCGGTATAGCAACTGCCTATGATGCTTTGCAAGAATGGATCAAAGATCACGCAACGCCAAACAAGGAACTTAGCGCTACTCCAGAACAACGTTTTTTTATGTCTTGGACCGCCACATGGCGCAACAAGCAACGCATTGAAGCGTTAAGCCAACAATTAAAGGTTGATACTCATCTACCCGGTCAGATACGCGCTGTACAACCCTTACGTCAGTTCTCATCCTTTTATAATGCCTTTGACATAGGCCCTGGCGACCTAGAATACTTGCCTATTGAGACGCGTGTACCTATTTGGTAATCTTCTACATCTTTGAAGATTAAAAAGGCTAATCCTCCAAAGCTACTTTGAAGCTGTAGTGTAATAAATCGTCAAGATGTACACTATTTACAGTCTTAAAAGTAGACTCATCTTCATGGGCATATTGAGGAGGAGTAAGTTGCATACGCTGCGCTTGCTTTTTATAATACTCCTTTTTTGTGGGATGGGATGGGGCAACCGCATTGAAAATATGTCCAAATTGATCTTGCTCTATAATTGTCTTTAGAATACCAATACAATCATCTCTATGAATCAGGTTTACTGGTGCCTCTCCATTAGATAAGTTTTCTCTACCTGCAAGAAAACGTACAGGATGACGGCTACCGCCAAACAGCCCCCCAAATCGAACAATGCTCGCCTGGAGTGAAGGGCTATTAAAAAATAACTGCTCTACCTCAAATAATTGTTTGGCGGCATTGGTTTGTGGTTTTGGCGCGATCTTTTCTGTGACAACGCCTTGAGTATCGTCATACACTGCTGTACTGCTTATCAATATGACTTTCTCAATGGTCGCGCGTTCAATATGATGTAGAAAATGTGCCATCTTAAGTGCATAATTAGCTCCTGTATTCTTGCGCAAACCTGGGGGAATCATGATTACTAAAACATCTGTTTCTGAAAGCAAAGCCTCTGGCATTCCTGAAACCCCATTTTCTCCGATTAGGACTGGAAATGTGACAATGCCTTGCTGGCTAATTCGGGCGGCTTTGGCCGCATCAGTAACACTGCCTTTAACAGTGTATCCAAGATTTTTCATATGAGCTGCAAAGGCCATCCCTAGCCATCCCAAACCTGCTATAGTAATTCTATTCTTCAAGTGTTTGCTGTGTTAAGGTTTGCGTATCATCTTGCTGTTTCCCGTCAATTCCTATAGCCCGTTCATCAATAATTTGCTCGGTAATGATGGCATCATTAGAAACAAAGGGTTTTGGCATGGTATAGTCGGGGCGTTTATCAATCTCAAATTTTGGGTGTTCCAACAAATCAAAAGAGTACTCGACCAAGGTAAATTTAGGATAACTATTTTCTGGCACCTTGTAGCGTATTTCTAAAGAATCATTTTCGGCGAGATAATAACTAATAAGCCCTCTACTTCTTCTTCGTTTATACTGTGTGTCGGTACTGTCAAATTTTAAAACCTGACTGTTATATTCAAGATACTTAAATGGAATATCCTCATCGGCATACAGTCGAATTCGATTTACAGACCGTTGTGGCTTTACCACCAAGCGTACTTCGCGCAATCCATCAATAATCGTGTCTGTCGATTTACTAATAACTGCCTTTGGCAAGTCGATAAACTTGGCCTTTTTGGCGTAGGTATAAGGAGCATTGTACTTACTTCCGTGAGCGCTTCTTACGTAAAGACTTGCATTTTCGGGCTCCTCTCCTAGATAATTTGCTACCCAAGGATCAAGTTGTTTGTCATAGGTTACCCAGTAGGCTTGGTTGTCATCTGTGTATTGGTAATACACTAGACTGTTCGGTTTTTGCCGTTCTGGTGAATACTCAGATTTAGTATGTGCAACAATCAAAAAAATAAAGGTGAGTAAGACACCAAAATATCCGACAATCTTTTTATTGCGATAGTACCCAAAAACAGGCAGTAGTAACCCAAACAATAAGACCGTAAAAACAACCGTAATCCAATATGCCGCAGGTCCTAATCCTACTGGAAAAAATTGCAAGTTTGGCGCAAAGAGTAATAGGGCGGGTGCACTCAAAAACACCAAGAGAAATATACTGGGGTTTTGCTGGCGTATCATCACAAATAGGGCGAGTAAGGCAAAAAAAGTAGGTATTACAAAAAATCCAGCTCCTGCAAGCTTAGCCGCAACTACACCATTAATTACGATCCAAAAAAACAAAGGAGCCACCATCATGCTAGCGGCATCTTTGGGTTTGGTCAAGTGATGATATATACCAAACGAGAAGGCGGTTGCCATGGCTACAAAAGCTGCTGTGTACCAATGTCCGTTATATATAAAAACGGGTAAAACATCTGCATACTGAGGGTAGATCACTGGCCATAACCACCCTAGGAGTTGCAATAAAAACAATGATCCCAACAGGGATACGATAAATGCGACAAATCCCAGCCCGATGGCTCGGGTTTTTAATTGTCCTTTCTTAAAGCCATATACAAGTAACCCTATAAATAGAATTAGTGCCAATATGGCCATAGGCCATACCCAACTAAAGGGATAATGTACAAACGAAAATAAGGCCGTGTCAAAATAGACATGATCAACATCGGTTTTAAGAGAACTAAGATCTATTTGGGTAAAGTGGTTGAGCATAGGCATCAAATAACTGCCTTGATGCGCCAGAGTTTTAGGGTCAAGATTTTGCCAAGTATCATTTGCCGTATGATAATTAAAGTGATCGTCGATAAAGGCAAAGAAAAACCCGTCAATATCGCCATCCTCCCTTAAGACCGTAGAATCTGTATCATTTGGAAGCATTTTGTAGATACTATACATTAATGACGTAGCAACAGGATATTCAGGATTTGCTTTACTAAACTCTTCAATGAGTCTAGCATTACCTCCATTAGTCTCAACGATCATATTTGACGGGCCACTGCTCCCTCTCGCCTCAAAATTAAAGGCCACGCCAACATCCTTTGCCCAAGGATGTTCATTGACAAATAGACTAGCTCCATCTAATCCTAGCTCTTCAGAATCTGTAAACAAGATGATAATGTCATTTTTAGGACGGGCACCACTGGCCAGATAGGCTCTAAAACTTTCCAAAACAGTCACCACGCCCGAACCTGCATCACTAGCTCCATAAGATTTGGAATGGGGTGCGCTGTCATAATGCGACATGATCAGAACAGCTTTTGTAGGGTCACTACCCGGATATCTGGCCAGAATATTTTTAGCTTTGACTAGCGTGCCCTGTCCATTCCATTGATCTTGAACAAATCCTTCCTGTACAAATGGTTGTAGCCCCAAATCACGCAGTTCTTCCATGATATAATCTCTGACCTTGGTATGGCCCTCAGATCCTACATAATGGGGTTGATTGGCTATAATTTTGAGCTGCTGCATTGCTCTATCTACCGAAAATTCTGAAGTGGAGACTTCAGTATTGGGAGTATTATGAGGTAGCAATGAACTAAAACTGAGATAGGCACAGGCTAGAATAAGCAGAAATGAGAAAAAGTGTATAATTCGCGTCATTGGTTGTTGATTGGTTCTTCTAAAATACAATTTTTAGAAGGATCTGATCATTTACAGGACTAAAGCGATAATTTGTTGGATGACAAACATATAATAACCAGATAGTTCGGGATAATTTACTAACTTTAAGAAGAACCTTAAACCAAATTACTATGGCAATTAAAAGTTTTATGGGCCGCCGCGCCAAAAATAGCAAAGGCAATCCCACCGATATCAAGGTTAGCGACTATATGACTCAAAAACTGATCACATTTAGGCCTGATCAATCGGTATTGGAGGTCATGGATAGCTTGATTAAAAATAAAATATCTGGCGGGCCAGTGGTTAACGAAAAAAACGAATTATTAGGAATTATTTCTGAAGGCGATTGTATGAAACAAATTTCAGAAAGCCGCTATTACAATATGCCTATGGACAATATGCTGGTCGAAAAACACATGGTGCATGAGGTAGAAACTATAGATGGTAATATGAATGTTTTTGATGCAGCCAATAAGTTTGTCAACTCAAAAAGGCGTAGATTCCCTATCGTTGAAAATGGTAAATTAATAGGACAAATTAGCCAAAAAGATGTACTCAAGGCTGCTTTACAACTCAATGGGCAAACCTGGAAGTAACCCTCATGGAGTAACGCCATAAGACTCAAACCAAGCTATCATGCAATCTTCTGCCTCGTAATAAAAATCAGCTTTTCTAGCTAATCCTATTTTTTCTAAAACTCGGCAGGAAGCCTTATTTTCTACCTCGGCCAAACCGCATAGTTTTTGATTTGGAAAATTTTCAAAGAAATAGTCTCTTGCAGCTATAGACGATTCTGTAGCATAACCCTTGCCCCAATACCTCGGTTTAAAACGATATCCTATGTCATAATAATTCTGGTGCCCATTCATCTCTTCTTCAAAATTCATCTTTAAACCAGTCCAACCTATCCATGCTCCAGATTTCTTTTCGATAGCTGCCCATCGACCTATACCGTATTTGTCGTATTGCATACGAATGTAATCTACATATACACGGGCTTTATGCATACAAAATATAGGCCTTTTACCCAAATACTCGTGCACCTCTGGATTGCTGTCCAGCTCGAACATATCGCCAGTGTCGGCTACTACAATTTCTCTTAAAATCAAGTGCTCGGTTTCTGCAAAAATTTTCATGAAAATAAATCAATAAGACTAATGAACAAATAGAGATAGAACTCACATGCCCCTTAAATCATTAGCAGCGTTTATGATAACATAAGAACTTAAAAAACTTGAACTATTTACTATTTGTAAATTTTTACAGTCAAACTTCCTTCTTTGTTCATATGGGCACGGTACATTCCCGCTGTATTAAATTCCATGGCGATATTGCCGCCTCTATCTATGGCCACAATACCTCCATCACCTCCTAAGGCTGGGACCTTCTTTTGAATAACTTCTTGGGCCGCCTCTTGAATGCTCATGCCCTTGTATTCCATCAAGACAGCGATATCATGAGCTACCATAGCCCTGATAAAATATTCTCCCCAACCCGTGCTACTCACAGCACAACTCGCATTATTGGCATACGTTCCTGCTCCAATTATTGGTGCATCTCCTATACGGTTGTAGCGTTTATTGGTCATACCCCCTGTAGAGGTGCCTGCTGCAAGGTTTCCAGACTTATCTAGAGCTACACAGCCCACGGTTCCAAATTTGGATTCTTTGATAAAGGGATCTACAAAAGCGGTCTTGTCGTCGTGATCTAACTCAGTAGTTTCTCTTTCCTTAATGCGCTGTAATGATTCAAACCTCCTCTTGGTATAAAAATAACTAGGATCAACTAGAGCAAACCCTTGCTCTTCTGCAAATTGTTCGGCACCCACGCCACTAAGCATCACATGTTCAGATTTATCCATGACGGCTCTTGCCAAATCAATAGGGTTTTTAATTCTAGTTACCCCTGAGATGGCTCCCGCATTTAGGGAAGCACCATCCATAACACTAGCATCTAGCTCATTGGTCTGGTCATGTGTAAAAACGGCTCCCTTGCCGGCATTAAATAGGGGGCTGTCTTCCATAATATTGATAGTAGCTGTTACTGCATCCATACTACTACCGCCAGCTGCCAAAATCTCATGTCCTCTTGAAATGGCTTCGGTTAACTTTTCGCGATAAGCGGTCTCCAACGAATCACTCATATTCTTTTTAAGGATAGTACCTGCCCCACCGTGAATCACAATTCCAAACGAACCTGGTTCGTAGGTTGGTGAGCTTATTTTATTGGTTGAGGCAGCGGTATTCTGGCTTTCTGGAGTATTGCATCCTATCAAAAGTAAAACCGTGTAGGCGAAACACGCCAAGGTAAATTTTTTCATCTCATTCGAGTTTTTGAAGTTCTAATATAAGGAGAAAATGGATGGCCCAACCACTACTTTTTTTTGAGAACATCCGTTTGGGCTAAAAAAGTTGTAGTGATCAATGTCAAAATAACATACCATTAGTAGTAAATAGACTTTTTTCGATGAAATTGTGTATTTCGTCGATCATAATACTAAAAATGGGGCATGAGGCTACATTTTACGTAAGAACAATTCATTAAATATGTGTATTTCATCGATTAAATACACAAAATGCACGATTAAGTGTAATTATTTTATATATTTCGACAGTAATCATAACCCCAAATTATGAAACTGATTAACCGAAGTCTTTGCCTCATTGGCA
Source organism: Cytophagaceae bacterium (assembly GCA_002712765.1). Taxonomy (GTDB): domain Bacteria; phylum Bacteroidota; class Bacteroidia; order Flavobacteriales; family Flavobacteriaceae; genus Dokdonia. The sequence continues at coordinate 19,282 of PAUP01000011.1, forward strand.
TGATATGCCTTTTAGCGTCCTGTTCTGCAGATCCCGAAACAGAAGTTCTGGAAACTGTAAATTTAGAAAGTCACTTTGAGCTTGCTCAAGATCAACAATTTGCCAACGAAGTATTGGATGTGATCAATGAACACCGATCTCAATTAGGACTGTCAGATTTGCAACTCCATGTGGCTTCAGAAGATAAAGCCATTGAACACACGGCCTATATGGTTGAACAAAATAAAATGAGTCACGACAACTTTTTTCATCGTTCGGACTACTTAAAATCCAAAGGCGCCGATAAGGTGAGTGAAAATGTGGCATACGGCCAGCGCACACCAGAAGCTGTGGTAGCTGCTTGGTTAAAGAGCCCAAGTCATAAAGAAGCAATAGAGAGTGACTTTACCCATACGGGGATTGGAGTAATTTCTAATAAAAACGGAATTAACTACTACACCCAGATCTTTATTAAATAACAGTTATATAGCTTGATTAAATAAAAGGCCTATCGCTATATGCGTTAGGCTTTTTTTGTTGTTATCTTAGGTTTGGGAAGCGCCTAATAAATTGTATTTTTATACCAAACACATACACCATGGCCATATCAGCACCCTTTAATTTGAACACCTGGATCGAAGAGAATAGAGCTATTTTAAAACCTCCTGTAGGAAATAAGAATCTATACCGAGATGCTGGAGATTACATTGTTATGGTCGTGGGAGGCCCCAATGCCCGTAAAGATTACCACTATAATGAAACCGAAGAGCTGTTTTATCAACTCGAAGGTAACATAGAGGTGCACATTCAAGAAGATGGGCAAAAAAGAACGATGAAATTAGGCCCAGGCGATATGTATTTACATCCAGCGGGCGTACCGCATTCTCCCGTTAGGCACGAAAATTCAATTGGATTGGTCATAGAACGTAAACGCAACGAACTAGCAGGTAAGGATGGATTAATGTGGTTTTGTGATAACTGTAACAATAAGCTCTACGAGGCCTATTTTACATTAAACGACGTCGAAACCGATTTCTTCAAACACTTTAAAGACTTTTACGGCGATATAGAAAAACGAACCTGTTCCAATTGTGGTACCGTTATGCCAACAGATCCTAGGTTTACTCCAGACGAATAAACGCTGATATATAGCTAAAATGGGCAGGATGAAAATCCTGCCCATTCTTTTTTACAACCCTTTTATATTACGTACTTTCGCAAACGATTTCATAGCATATTAATTACATTAAAAACAAGACAAAATGAGCGCAGTAGCTACCGATTTTGGAATAGATAAAGCCTTGGATGCATTAGGCTTAAAAGAAGTAAATGAAGGAACATCAACAGGTCAGGATAATTTTGGTGATGGCGCCATTATAGCGTCATATTCTCCCGTAGACGGTGCCTTGATAGGAAAGGTAAAAACCACGACTCAGGCAGACTACGATAAGGTAATGAAAGCCGCTACATCGGCTTTTACTGATTTTAGAACCATGCCCGCGCCATTACGTGGCGAATTGGTACGCCAATTTGGAGATAAACTTCGCGAGGTTAAGGAACCTCTTGGCAAATTGGTTTCCTACGAAATGGGAAAAAGCTACCAAGAAGGATTGGGAGAGGTTCAAGAAATGATCGATATATGTGATTTTGCGGTCGGGCTTTCTCGACAGCTTCACGGGCTAACGATGCACTCAGAACGACCAGGTCACCGTATGTATGAACAATATCATCCTTTAGGTGTGGTAGGCATCATCTCTGCGTTTAACTTTCCTGTTGCCGTTTGGGCCTGGAATACAGCCTTGGCTTGGATTTGTGGCGATGTTTGTGTTTGGAAGCCAAGTGAAAAAACACCTCTTTGTGGTGTAGCTTGTCAAAATATCATAGCCGAAGTACTTAAGGATAACGATATGCCAGAAGGTATTTCTTGTCTAATTAATGGAGACTATAAAGTTGGAGAAATGATGACTACCGATAAGCGTATCCCTCTTATTTCGGCCACTGGATCTACTCGAATGGGTAAAATCGTTGCAGCTACCGTAGGAGAACGTTTAGGAAAATCCTTATTAGAATTAGGCGGTAACAATGCGATTATTGTAACTCCTGACGCCGATATAAAAATGACTGTTATTGGGGCTGTTTTTGGGGCCGTGGGAACTGCTGGACAACGTTGTACATCGACGCGTCGATTAATCATACACGATAGCATTTACGATACGGTCAAAAAAGCAATTGTAGACGCTTATGGACAACTGCGCATAGGTAACCCACTAGATGAAAACAATCACGTAGGGCCACTTATTGATAAGGATGCCGTTAAGAACTATCAATCTGCCTTAGATCGCGTTGTAGCCGAAGGTGGAAACATTGTCGTAGAAGGAGGTGTCTTGAGTGGTGAAGGATATGAAAGTGGATGTTATGTCAAACCAGCCATTGCCGAAGCCAAAAATGACTTTGAAATTGTACAACACGAGACCTTTGCGCCAGTATTATATCTATTAAAATACAGTGGGGATGTGACCAATGCTATTGATGTACAAAACGGAGTGAATCAAGGACTGTCTTCAGCGATTATGACCAATAATTTAAGAGAGGCAGAGCGTTTCTTAAGTCATGCAGGTTCAGATTGTGGTATTGCCAATGTAAACATCGGTACTTCTGGTGCCGAAATTGGAGGTGCTTTTGGAGGCGAAAAAGATACAGGTGGAGGTCGCGAATCAGGTTCTGATGCCTGGAAGATCTATATGCGTCGCCAGACCAATACCATCAATTACACTACCGAATTACCATTAGCCCAAGGTATCAAATTTGATCTCTAAGCTTTTAAAATCAGTAAGAAACCCGCTATTGGCGGGTTTTTTTATGCTTTTTAGACAGGTCAATGCTCCATATGACATAAAGACCTTCTACTTAACTTATAACGATCGTAGTCATCTTGTTTAAACAATTTTAGCTAATTTTAAATAACTAACCACTAAGTCTAATTTTATGAGCAAGCAAACAAGCTACGTTTTTGGCATGCTTGTCGTTATCATTCTCTGTAGCTGGGGGGCTTGGAGTAAGTGTTGTGCTCTTGAATCTGGAGATGACACTCTAGCCAATGGTTTTTATCTTAAGGCTCCAGATCAAACTGTAATTTACGCTCATAAAGACAACTTTAACTTTAGACATTCACAGTTTACCCTCGCGCCTCCCGTATCTATACATGTAGATCGAGGTATTGATAGTTTGCGCTATTACCTAAACAATCCTGAACACAAAAATGACATTGTAGCGATTACAGGCTATTACTACGCTTCTGAAAAAAACACCTCTGCCCTATCCAATTTAGGTCTTGCAAGAGCAAATACTGCAAAAAATTATCTTATCAACAAAGGTGTGCCACCCCAGAAATTAGATACCACTGCCACTATGTACACCTCAGATATCGTAATAGAAGAATTGATTTATGGCCCTGTAAGCTACAGGCTAATCACCACCGATAACACTGCCAAGAGAGAGACAGCACGACTGGCCGCTATAAAAGCCGAAATCGCAGCTTCGCCTTTAGTCCTACAATTTGAATCTTCTGAAGCACAAATTGACCTGAGTCAAATACAGCAGCAAAAGGTGAATAAAATCAAAAACTATTTAGAAGCCCTACCAGATTCTAGGCTTCAAATTACCGGTTTTACCGACAATACAGGGAGTCGTGTTACCAACATCGCTTTAGGTCTTAATCGGGCCAATTTTGCAAAAACGTATTTTATAAATAATGGAATTAAAGCATCACAGATTGATACTTACTCCAAAGGAGCAGAGAACCCTATCGCGTCCAACCAAACAGCAGAAGGACGCGCCAAGAATAGACGCTGTATTATTACCTTAAACTAATTAATACTACTTATGGATTTTTCAAATATAGCATGTTGGATTTGGCCTTTACTTTCTGGGCTATTTTGCGCCCTTTTTGGATATGCTATTGGCCGTCTAAAAACCAAAAAACAGGCCGAAGAAAATAATATTGAGTTGTGGAAACGCAAAAATGCCCAATTAAAAGTTGATCTTGAAAATTGTAGAGCAGAGCTGCTTATAACAACGGCAGCTGCCACCAAAGCTACTGGTCTTGGCTCGTCAGAACAAGCAGCTGGACATTTAATCGCTACGCCTTTTGATGCAAAGGCAGCCAAAAAGGCGTTTGGCAAAACCATTCGAAAGAATGACTTAAAAATTATTGAGGGTATTGGGCCTAAAATTGCCGAACTTTTCGAAGCTCATAAAATAACAACTTGGGAAAAGCTCGCCAATACCTCGGTCGAACACTGTGCTGTCATTTTGAAAACTGGTGGCAATCGCTTTGAATTTCACAATCCAGCGACCTGGCCCGAACAGGCAAGAATGGCAACCATAGGAGCGTGGGAAGAACTTAAAAACTGGCAAGACACTAACGACCTCAGCAAGAATTAATACCAATGCCAATCATCCCTTTATAAGCCGCTTTTCTTGAGTGGCTTTTTTACTGTTGATTCCCAAAATAGATGATAGTGCCAATAAGGGCTAGTACAAACACTATGGCAAAAAAGATTTTCCAAAACGAATATGGTCTACTACCCGATACCGCACCATTTTCTCCATTGATAAAGAAATTATACTCCTTTCCTTTAAAACGATAGGCACTTACGTAAACAGGCAAAAGTATATGCTTAAAGGTTTCCTTAGAAAGCGACATGTTCATAGAACTTATACGTTGGGTATCTCCTCCTATGTCTTGTCTACACCAACGCTCGGCTATGGCTTTGGCTTCAACTTTAGACTGCAAGTGACCTTGGGCTAATGGTATGGTATATTTCTCGGTGACAAAACCTGCTAGGAAACTGCTGTGAAAAGGTTGTAGCTTCTTGAGATTCCAACGGGAGATTTTTTGAGGAATCCGTCCTGATTTTTGCTGGGAAGCCTTGATAAGCGTATCGTCTACAAAACCAGAGATCGTGCCCGAGGCAGGATACCAACGGGTGTGGCGCTTTTGTCTGGTCCTAGTTTTTCCCTGACTGTCACGATAGGTCTCTGTAGTATAATAATATTCGCCACGCTGCCCCGTATAGCTCGCCTTTAAGGCTGCGTCAAAGGTCCAGAAAGGCAGGTATAACCCCTTAGTAAACTGAGGGTCTAAAGCTGCTTTTTTGAGCTTATTTGGTGCCCACCACAGCTTTTTGACCCAGTCTTGAAATATTTTAAAAGAGCCGTCTTGATCTATTTGGAAGGGCAATACCGCCCCAGGTAATATCCAATCTTCTGTATAGGCATCTTCCACCACCAAAGGCATACTACAATACACACAATGTAAACTTTTATAGTTCTCTTCAATGTGCTGGTTGGCACCACAATTACCACAATGCAACATTGTTATTTCTTCGCTGTGAGATTGAGCTCCCATCTCTTGGAGATAAGGGTATAGCTCTAACTCTTTAAATCCATTGGGGTCGAGCTCTATTTCTTCTCTATGCCCACAATAGTCACAGGTAATTGCCGTAGTGCCGGGACTATATTTTAACTCAGCCCCACAGTTAGAACAGGCCTTTTTTCGTTCGGTGGTTTGCTTTAAGGGCGTTTCGGCCATAATTGTTAAACATCTAGCTTAGGCGAAAATCGTTTTATAAAACGAGGATAGGTTAGTTTGACGGTAGTGGTGGTGGGGTGTTACCTCCCAAAAATGATTTTAACTCCTCTACTTCTTGAAGCGCTTTCCAACCCGACATGCCTTGTTTCCAAATAAGACTTTCTTTGTTGATAGTGCGGCTGGCAAAAAGGGATTTGAGCTGATCAAAACTTACAGGGCCATGCTGAGTGCCGTTGGTGGCATAGTAATACTGTACTTGAGCAGGAATTGGAGGTGGCATCATAGCACCTTGTGGTGCCGCGTTGCCCATCTGCATTTGGTTTTGACCCGTATTCATCATACCTCCCATTTGCTGTGCCAAAACAAATCCCATACCCATACCCATACCAGCTCCAGCTGTTCCACCTTCATTGGTCGCAGCAGCTTCTATAGCCTTGGCGGTTTTAAATTTGGTCAACTTGTCCAGATCGAGTTTGTCAATACGGCTATACTCAAAGATTTCTTTTTTGAGATCTTCGGGCATAGAGACATTTTCAATATAAAATTTCTCCAGAGCGATTCCTACGGTCATAAATTCAGGATGCATCACCTCCTGACAGGTTTCTGAAAGTTCTGAGGTATTGGCTGCATATAACTCTATAGGCAAATTGGCCTCTCCCACAGTATCGGTAAAACGCGTAGCAATCAGGCTTTTTAAATGCTCATTGATCTCAAAATTGGTAAAATTACTATCGGTACCTACAATTTCTGTAATAAATTTTCCTGGGTCAGAAACCTTAAAAGCATAAGTTCCAAAGGCTCGAATTTCTACCAGTCCAAAACGTTCATCGCTCAAGGTAATTGGGCTTTTGGTACCCCATTTTTCATCTGTAAATAAATGTGTGTTGACAAAGTAGACTTCGGCCTTAAAGGGAGAATTAAAACCATATTTCCACCCTTTTAAAGTAGCGAGTATCGGCAAATTTTTTGTGGTCAACTCATAGGTGCCAGGGGTAAAGACATCGGCAAGCTGTCCTTCATTCACAAATACGGCTGCCTGGCCTTCTCTAACGATGAGTTTGGCCCCGTTTTTTATTTCATTTTGATAGCGTTCAAAGCGATGAGCAATAGTGTCATCTGTGTAGTCTAGCCACTCAACAATATCTATAAATTCATTGCTCAGTTTTTCCTTGATTTTACTAAATATATCCATCGTTGGTTGGTTTTAAATGCTTGTTTAAAGCTACAAAAAATACGGCTGTAGCTAAAAATTAATTTTGGCCATACCCCAGTCACTATTCTAACTGCTGCTGTTAAATCACAGTCAACAAAAATGTCCGATACTCCCCCAAGTATCGGACATTATTTCAAAAGTTGGCTAATTCCCCCTGAATAGTACTTTTGAATCTTTTTTGAGCGCATTTAAGCGTTTACTGTCTGCTCACTTCTAGCTTTTCGCCATTGGCTAATTCAATAGAAAAATAACTTACGTCAAATTCTTCATCGCAAACGAGCGCTTCAAGCATCTCCCAGTCGTTTGATAATGTTTTCATATTAGAATGGTTTTAATTACATCACAAATATGCGACCCCTCTGTCTAAAAGTTGAGGTAGAAATGTCTGAATTGAGAACGGGTATTTACCCCTTTTTTTTACGGTTAATTTCTACCGGCTTCTTCGGGGTACAATTGCCATACTGGATCACTTTGCCAAACTTCTTTGCTGTCTACATCCATCGCGCTAATGGTTCCTTTAAATGCAGCTCCCGTGTCAATATTCCAAAC
>PAUP01000012.1 GCA_002712765.1 Cytophagaceae bacterium
TATCGAAAACGCCATATTTTTTGGCTTTTTTGCCGCCATACTCCTAGTCATACCTTATGTAGGAGTAATTATTGGATCCCTCCTACCCGCTCTTGTTGCCTTGGCTACTAAAGATACCTATTGGTATGCCTTTGGTGTTATTGCCATCTTTGGATTTATACAGTTTGTAGAGGGGTATTTTATTACCCCAAATATTACGGGTGCCAATGTAAGTATCAATTCGTTTATCGCCATTTTAGCCTTAATTGCTTTTGCCATGTTGTGGGGGATATCGGGAATGATCGTAGCTTTACCTATAACCGCAGCCTTAAAAATCATCTTTGATCACTCCAAACGCTTTGCGGCTATTGGCTTTCTCATTGGCCAACCTGAAGATCGATATTTGAGGAGTAGGGCCTTGGAACGGCTCAAAAGGTGGAAACGAAATCAATCGCGTCAAAGACTTCATTAAAATATTCATTTCAGCACATCGGTATAAAATATATCTACTACTTTTAAGGGTTCTAAACAAAGGCGATGAATCTTTTTATTAAGTTCGATTTTAATACCGTGTGTACTACAGTACTTGAGCAATGTCTAGAACAACTGGAGATTGCTTATAAAATAGTAGGTTTTGGCGAAGTATCTTTTCCAAAACCCTTGAGTGAAGCCAAGAAAAAGGAATTTTTGGCACTACTTGCGCCCTACCAAATAGAAATTGTAGAAGATCACAAACGCATCCTAGTACAAAAAATAAAAGATGCCATTTTAGAAATGATCTACGACGAAGATACCGAGGTGCAAGTGAAGAGTTCGGTCTATCTTTCTGAAAAATTAGGACATAGCTATGGCTATTTGTCCAATCTCTTCTCGGAGGTGACCTACACCTCTATAGAAAACTTTATCATTCTTCAAAAAATTGAATACACCAAGCAATTGATCATTCAAGAAAATCTGAGTCTAACCGAAATAGCGTATAAATTACGATACTCCAGTGTGGCACACTTGAGTACTCAGTTTAAAAATACGACGGGTATTACCCCTTCGGCATTTCAACGTATCATTGCCAAACGAAAGCAAAACCTATCCACCTGATATTTTTAAATAATGGCCACAGACCTTACACATATCATACTTGCCGATGACGACGAAGACGATCGTTTGTTTTTTACTGATGCCTTTGAAGAACTTAAAATGTCAACTGCAGTGACCACCTATAAAGATGGCGTGTATTTGATGGATTATCTCAATCACCCAGATGCCACCTTACCACATATTCTTTTTTTGGATTTAAATATGCCCCGTAAATCGGGTATGGAATGTCTAAAAGAGATTAAGGCCAACAAACGTTTTGATCATATTGCCATCGCCATTTATTCTACCTCTGCATCAGACGAAGACATAGAAAATACCTTTGTACAAGGCGCCAATATTTACATTAAAAAACCTAGCGATTTTGGTAAACTCAAAAAGGTGTTAAGCAACGTGGTAACCACCAATTGGCAATATCACACCAATGGTCTTAACAGAGACCAGTTTTTATTAAAACTCTAACCCATGCCCTTAAAATCTGTTTACAACGCGCCCTGGTTTGTCAAAGTGGTTTTTGTCATTAGCTTGTTTGTGGTATTTTTTATTGCGGGAATCGCTTATAAGCACATTACAGATCTTTCCAAATCACAAAGTCTTGTGGTTCACACCTACAAGGTTAATGTCGAATTAGAACAGATTTTAAGTTATCTCAAAGATGCCGAAACAGGCCAGCGGGGTTTTATCATCACAAGAGATTCATTACTCCTACAACCTTATCTCAAAAGTCGTAACAATCTCAACAATAGTATTGCCGAACTCAAAGTCCTTATTCAGGATAATCAAGAGCAACAAAAAAATCTCAGAGAGCTCAGTATTGCTATAGACCAGCGTTTAGACAATTTTGAACTGGCAAGTTCTTACATATTTAACAAACCCAATAATGCAGCCCAATTTGATAAGGTTTTTTTATTAGGCAACGATTATATGCAGGATATACGCAATAAGCTCAATGAGATGATTGCCTTAGAAAATGGACTGCTTGAGGAGCGGCAGGCATCTTATAGGTCTACCTTAAAATTTACCCCTGTCTTTTTATATGGTTTTGTGATTATCGTTTTGATCTTTATGTATCTCGCTTACGCCAAAATCAATACCAATCTAGAAGAATTAAGACTTCAAAATCATCAGCTCAACGTCTTTAAAGAATCGACCAAGCAATCTGAAATTATCAATAAACACGGAAGCTGGCGTTGGAACGTAGATGAGGATAGCTTTCATTTTTCTGACAATCTCTTTCGGCTTTTGGGGGAAGAACCCAATGCTTTTGAGCATACCATAGAGAACTTTATGCACTTTGTTCATCCTGAGGATGTCAAAAAACTTTCAGATAGCATTGAGCGTATGCGTCACGAAAAAGACCTCCCTTTTGTCACTTATCGCGTAATACATAATGATGGGTCTATTCACTATCTCAAAGCCTATGGTAAGAGCACTATAGACCGGGACGGAAAGACACAGCTGTTGGGAACCACCACCGATGTTACCGAAGACATAGCACATTACAACACCCTCGAGCTAAGAAATCAAGAACTCGAATTAAACAATAAAGAATTGGCCGCTTTTAATTATGTGGCTAGTCACGACCTTCAAGAACCGCTTCGCAAAATACAAACCTTTCTTTCCAGACTTAAAGAAAAAGAATCAGATCGATTTTCTGAATCGGGAAAAACCTATATGGCGCGTATTGATGTTGCAGCAGGTAGAATGCGTGCGCTCATTGATGATCTCTTACAGTATTCGAGAACCAACAAAGCCGATGCAGTACTCAAATCTAGCAATATCAACACTTTAATTAGTGACGCGCAACAAGATCTAGCAGAAGCTATCGTCGAACACGACGCTCAAATTACCGTGGCCAACATGCCCAAAATGCTGGTGGTTCCTTTCCAAATACAACAGTTATTTGCTAATCTATTGAATAACTCACTGAAGTACCGTGCCAAGGAGCGCGCTGTCATTATATCGATAGAGTATGTCTTGATTGCTAAAAGCGAAGATGAAAGAATTGCTTCTGGTCATTTTGCACAGTATCACAAAATAAGTTTTACAGACAACGGAATAGGTTTTGAACAACAATATGCCGAAAAGATATTTACACTATTTAGTAGATTACACAATAAGGACGAATACTCTGGAACCGGTATTGGACTCTCTATCTGTAAAAAGATAACCGATAATCACGCTGGTTTTATTTTCGCGAAAGCGGCACCCGATCAAGGAGCAACCTTCGAAATCTTTCTTCCCAAACGCCAATAGGTCCTAAGCCACCTTAAAACGCCACATCCGACAAGGCTATGTGCCACACTTTGGGCTCAGAAACACCGATAAATGGCAATTTCATAAGAGTTGATTGATATTCTGTAACAGCAAATCACCTTGCTATTGCCATCTTTGTACTAACAATAAGAAATAATAAAAGCTCTTAGAGATTGGTTCAAAAATGAAAGTTGTGTAAAGACTTCAAAAAATGATATAACACATTATATAGCCTTTGAGTTGATCTTTGACAAAAGACCCCATTAGTGTATAAAACAGCTCACATTCGCGTCAGTGCCATCTTTGTCTTTCTACTCCTATTGTTTGCATGTGATAAGACAAAAAATAATACAGACTCGACTAGAAAAGAGGCCATAGCCATCGATAAAATGGAAGCCCAACTTTTAGTGGATGTCACTCAAAAAAATCTGAACACTATCGCGTTTTGCGCTGTTGTAGATACCATTACCAAAGAACCCATTTTACAGCAAACACTGGACACTGTAAAATTAGATCAAAAAGAAATTTTTGACCAATTGCAAAATGTGGCACAAGACAATTTAATTTCTATTGCCAGTAGACCAACACGATACATACAAGGCACAACTAGTGAAGAAATAAACACAGATGATTCCTTTACGCTTTTAAATCTGTTGATCGCTCAATTAAAACAACAGCATACTGTTTTAAAAAAATTGAAAGAAAAAACGGATAATCAAAGTATAAGAGCCATCGCAACCATAACCAACAAAAAATTAAAAGAAAATATCCAACTAAGCTTACAAACTCTAGAACGTCTAGAGTAGAAAAATAAAAACAACCAACCATTATGAGAAGTTTATTATACATCATTGCTGTTATCCTAGTTATAGGATGGGCCCTCGGATTCTTTGTTTATAGTGCCGGAGGATTGATTCATATCTTATTAGTGATTGCAGTTATTGCCATACTGTTGAGATTAATAGGTGGCAAAGGTGTGTAAAAACGCCTAACCTTAAAACAAATAATTAATTTTTAAAACACACATCATGAGTACCAACAACACGATTATCGGAGTATTAAGTGGTATTGCAGTAGGAGCCGCAATAGGCGTACTGTTAGCACCAGACAAAGGCGAAAACACTAGAGCCAAACTCGCCTCAAAATCAAGAGAAGCTCAATTGGGATTAAAAGATAGCTTAAATGATATCTTAGATAGCCTATCAGAAAAGTACGATGTAGCCAAGAGAACTGGCGCCGACATCAAAGATGCTGGAGCCGAAATCATCAGTAAAAGTAAAGAAGAACTTTCTAAAGCTGGTAATGAAATTGCCAACACAAGTAAGAAAGAGTACGACAAAGTACGTACCAAATCTAAACTGAGAAACACTGATATTTCTGATATCACCTCTGAAGTAGCATCCTAATATAGTACTATGTCAGACACAACCAACCAATTAGAGAGACTCTACCAAAAAGTAGAGAATTACACAAAAACTAGTGTATTGCTATACAAGTTAAACGCTGTAGACAGAACTGCAGATATTGTTTCGTCTTTAGCGAGTAGAGCTGTAATTGCAGTGATTCTGACATTTATCACGCTCTTCTTAAGTATTGCTCTAAGCGTATACTTAGGAAACCTTTTAGGAGACATCTCTTTAGGATTTGTAGTAGTCTCCGGTTTATATCTAATCATTTTAGGTGTAATCCTCCTCTTTAAGAGAAAATTAATCATAAATCCTGTGAGCAATAACATTATTGCCACCTTGTTGAAACCTGACACTAGTCGTATAAGACAACCTAAAGTATATGAAGATGACATCGACTAGAGATAGAAAAGCAAAATTACATCATGCCATTATGTTGCTTGAATTGAAGCAGGAAGATGATTTTGAACTACTCAAACATGAGGCCCGTGCGACGACCGAGTATTTTAAACCGTCAAACATGATCTCAAGAACAGTAGACAACTTAAAACAGGATACTAAAGTAAGAGGTAATCTCAAAGAAACTTTAGTAAGTATAGCCATAGGCTTTGCTACCAAAAGATTGATGATTGGAAAATCAAATTCTTTTATAAAAGCAATTATTGGCTATTTCATTCAACACACCACATCAAAATTAGTTAAGAATAAAATGACTGACGAATAAGTCTTTCATTTCCAAAATAAAAACACTATGAATATTTCAGAAAAAAATAAAGAACAAGTAGACGCATTACAAGAGTTATTAAAAAAGAACTACGATGCAGAGGCTGGTTACCAAAAAGTAATGACAAAGGCCGAAAGCAGTACGCTAAAATCTTGGTTACAAGACAAAGCTGCCAGCAGAAGTCATTTTGCGAATGAATTGGACACACAAATTAGACAACTCAACGCCGAACCTGTATCTTCGGGTACCACTTCAGGATCGCTACACAGAACTTGGATTGATGTCAAAACAGCATTGAGCTCGGATACTGACGAATCTATTTTAGAAGAGTGTATTCGTGGAGAGAAAGCGAGTATAAGCGAATATGAAGATCAGATCTCTAAGGTCAACTTTAACGCCGAAACACGCAATGTGCTCTACGGACAGAAGGAACGCATCGAGTCATCCTTAAATACGGTAGAATCACTAGAAGAGATCGCCTAGATCAAATAACGGATCTTGATTAACTTTAATACGGTAAAATGAAAAGAATATTTATCACCTTTATTTTAACCTTATTGCTAAGTGTCTCAATAACCGCTTGCCGCGAAAAAACGGAAAAAGAGGAGCTTATTGAGAAAATGGAAGCTAAAGGCGCCGACGTCAAAGTAAAAGAAGATGACGGAGACACAAAAATTAAAATGGAGACAGAAGACACCAAAGTCAAAATCAAAGAAGATGCTGACGGTGAGTCTAAGATTAAAGTTAAAACAGACAGTGATTCCTAACGTGATGAGTACTACTCACGATAACAACGCATGTTGATTGGTTGAAAGTCGTCAAAAACGCCTAGCGTTTGAGACGACTTTTATCATTCATTAATTCTAACAAACCAACTATGAATTCTTTACAAAATCAATTCTCAGAGGCCTGGGACCAAATGTATGACAAGCTAGATTCCTGGATAGAGTCTCTTGTCACCAACTTACCTAACATCATTATTGCCGTAGTCGTATTTCTGATTGCGCTAATTTTGGCACGATACACAAATAAACTATTGCTTAGAGCGCTTGAAAAAACTACACTACAGCAGTCTATGCGTAGAGTAATAGCGAGAATATCGGCTATAGTGGTAGTCATACTCGCATTGTTTCTGATTTTAGGTATACTAAATCTCAGTAAAGCGTTAAATACCGTATTAGCTGGTGCTGGTGTTATGGGATTGGCTGTTGGTCTGGCCCTGCAAAGCGCCCTTGCCAATACCTATTCTGGAATTGTGCTTTCCTACATCAAAAAAATTAAAATTGGAGATTGGGTAAAGACCAACGATTATGAAGGCGAAGTAGTAGACATCGACCTACGCGCACTTACCATCAAGCAAAAGGACAATAATCTGGTCTTTATTCCTAATAAACAGGTAATCGAAAATCCTTTTAAAAACTATTCTTCTACGCCTCAATCTCGTGTTATCTTAGAGTGCGGTGTAGGGTATGGTTCTGACCTGGAAGAAGTTCAAGAGCTTACGGTCAATACGATTATCGATAATTTTGAGGTTCCAGAAACTCCAGAAGATGTGTTGTTTCTGTATCGAGAATTTGGAGGTAGCTCCATCAATTTTGAGATCCGGTTTTGGATTAACTCCTCTTCTGGCCTAGAGGTAGCCAAAGCAAAAAGTAAAGCGATAATACTTATTAAAAAGGCCTATAAAAAAGCAGATATCAATATTCCATTCCCTATGCGTACGCTGGATTTTGGAAATCAGTTGGATCGCTTTTTTGAATCAAATGAAAAAGAAACTACAAACGAAAAATAATAAATACATGAATTACTTAAATCTAGATACCCAAAAAGTAGAACCCGTAGTCAATGAGCTGAACATCCTCCTTGCAGATTATCACATCTACTACCAAAACCTGAGAACCTTTCATTGGAATATATTAGGAAAAAATTTCTTTGACCTTCATATGAAATTTGAAAACCTTTATATAGATGCCCGTGAGAAAATTGATGAAATTGCCGAGCGTATTTTAACCTTGCGTTATCATCCTTTAAGCAAATCCAGTAATTATCTGGACGTCTCAACGATTGACGAGGTAGAAATAGAAGTAGACGACGCCAAAATGGTCTCTACCATCTTGACCAATCACAAAGCGCTGCTCGCGCAAATGTCTTCTGTCTTTGAAGCAGCACAGCAGGCCAAGGATGAAGGAACATCAGATATGATAGGAGCTTACATTGGTGGGCTTGAAAAAGAAAGCTGGATGCTTAATGCTTGGAGTCAGGATACCACAGCCAAATTAAACAAAAGTAGCATCCCTAGTAAGAAGTAAAAGCAATAAGGTATACTTCTTTCAAAACTGTGCTATCTGTAATTATGTAAGACTGACCCAAAATAGTGTAAGACGTTATAGACCAAATGGTTGCACCTTTGTTTTAACAAACAATACTAACTAAAAAAAACAATCTTATGCTACGCTGGACCATTATTTTTATCATCATTGCCCTGATTGCTGGTATCCTCGGTTTTGGAGGACTCGCAGGAGCAGCCACAGGAATTGCAAAAATCCTATTTTTTATATTTTTAGTACTCTTCATTATTTCAATAATACGAGGAGGCTTTAAAAAATAACCATCCAATTTTTCCCCCGATAAAAAATGACACAATCCAATATTGTGTCATTTTTTTATTTTCAGAATTGTGTAAAACTCTTCCCAAATTATGTAATGCAAAACCAGCTAATAGTGTCGATATTTGTTTTATAACAATTTAATAATCAATCAAGTACCATATTATGAAGACTAAAATAATGACCATTATTGCCTTAGCCTTATTTTCTATATCTATTTCTAGCTGTCGCGAAAAAACAACCGCCGAGAAAGCTGGAGACGCCGTAGAAGAAGGTGTAGAAGAAGTAGGCAATGAAATTGACAATGCGACCGACTAATTTTAATTCGCATTAAAAAAAATAAGCTAACAGAAAAAATAAATATTATGAATACTACATTAAAACTATTTGCATTTGCCTTCCTTTTTGGTGGAGCTATATCTGCACAAAATATTGTACAAGAATCTAAAGAGACTACTGTCGTCACACATGAAGTTAACGATAACAAGTCCATTACCTTTAAGACTATTGATCATACAATGACGCCAGTTAAACTTAAAGAAAGTGATAAGGGACAAGTGAATCAAGCCAGAGTTACCGGTGATACAAAAGTGAGAAAGACCATTATGATCGATAGTAATAGCGATAAGGTCTATGATAAAAAAATAGAATTAAGTTATAAAATGGATGAGGAGGTAAATTTAAACTACAGTCTTACAGATAACGGGTTAATCCTATCTACCCCATACAATACATCAAAATTAGTGACCGATGAAGGAACCTATTATATCGATTCAAAAAATGTAAAAGGCATCAAAGTGACGGTCACTAACATGTCCACAAGATAACAATTGCCCCATCTTGTTGTAAAAAGTCGCGATCTATCGCGGCTTTTTTGCTGCGTTAATTATTAGCCAAATCTGCACCAAAGCTTGTCGATTGTCATACCTTAAAGAAAAAATTCGATGGAAACACAACCTACCCTAATATGTATACCTGATATCAGCGGTTTTACCCGATTTATGAGCGACGCCGATATCGAAATGAGTGCCTCTGTGGTACCTGCGTTACTCAACAGGATTATTTATTCTAACAAAATAGGACTAAAGGTTTCAGAGATAGAAGGCGACGCGGTATTATTTTATAAGACAGGACCTTTGCCCTCATTTCAAACACTCATAGAACAATGCCGATTATTTTATGTCGAATTTTATAATCAGCTTCATGCGTTAAAGGAAGAGTACAAAGGCAAGCGACTGGCGAGTGTCATTCCAGATATATTGGGCTTAAAAATAATTGTACACTACGGAAAAGAGATTGGTGCTATTCCTATTGGGCAAAGTATTAAACTTATGGGAGAAGACGTAATTATTGCCCACCGCTTATTAAAAAATGAAATTCCTGGATCTGAATACTTACTGATCTCTAGCGGTGTGTTAGACGAGTATGACCAAAATGATATCCAACACTCTTTTGAATGGGGAACCCTTTTAAAAGGAGACGAAAAGTACAAACATCTAGGCGATATAAGTTATAGCTATATCCACCTAGAACCACTGGTACCTTAGCCAACCTATCTGCCAATTCTCTTTTTCTCTTCGTCCAGACTGCCCGAGCGCTTTTGAGCCTCTTTGACATCTTTATTTCCAAACGTATATTGAAGGTAAAAATTAACATTTCTACTATCACTACCTCCTCGACCATCGATAAACAAATCACCAAATTGAGTTACCCCTTGCCAGGGCGAAGTAAATAATACATCATTAAGGGTAAGTCTGGCCGTCCAGTTTTGCCACTTTTTTTGAACCGCCAAATTGAGTGAGCCCAAACTTTTTATCTGATAGGTACCTCCCCAGATAGAAGGACTACTAAACCAGCCGCTTACTTCAAAAGACAGCGATTTAGGAAGCTTGAATGTGTTTTGGAGATACCCCCCAAAGGTTTCTTGAGAAGTTGATATAAACGCGGGATTGGTCGCTATATACCTATTGTAACTCCCGTATAAGTTACCGTATACACTCCACCAATCATTTACCTTAAAAGGATAGGAGATACTGAGGTTATAGACTTCTTGATTGGCGACATTTCTCGTGTTTAAAAAATTGCGGTTCTCACCTACTGCTTCTGTAACTTGAGCAAAAAAATCGGTGACATAAGAATAACTCAAACTCGTGGTTAAAGTATATTTGTAGGTATGCGATAGTTTCACATTCTGAGTGTATTGAGGCTGTAAAAAAGGATTTCCTTTTCTAAAACTCAGTTCGTCAATTTGAAACTCAAAGGGGTTGAGTACTTGATAATTGGGTCGTTGTATGCGACGACTATAAGTGACCGCTAGCATATTAATGCGATTGAGTTGATAAGTCACCCCTGCCGAGGGAAATAGATTGGTATATGTTCTTGAAACAGAGGTGTCTTCATTATTGGTATTAGCGGTAAGATCTCCCTGAGAATCGGTGTGTTCTATCCGTAACCCGCCTTGAAGCTTCCATGAGCCAAATCCTGTATTGTATTTGATATAGGCGGCATATATTTTTTCGTCATAATCAAATTGATTGGATCGNGTGCTATTTAAAAATTGCTCATTNTCTANNACATCAAAAAACCGAAAGCTATTGTCTGTCAATACCTGCGACCCNTTAACTCCNGCTTCAAAACTACCNTCGCCAAGTGGCTGCTCGTAATCTAGTCTACCAGCAAGAATGGTAATATTTGTTGGGGTCTCTTGCGCTGTATTGTTCTGATTGAGTAGCTCTCCATTAGGTAGCACGTAGATATTGGGCTGATTGTTAAAACGGTCACGACTAAAACGACCATAATCCAAATCTACCGCAAAGACTTGTCCTAAGGTATCTTTAAATCTGTAATTCACATTGGTATTAAAATTAAGCGTCTGGTTGCTACTACTATTGGGGGCACGTAAAATACTATCAATCATGGCTGTATTGCGATCGATAATTGGGGTTGTAGAATTTGACCAAGAAGAAGCATCATTGACGTTTACACTCATCACCGCTCCCAGCGTACTTTTTTGGGAGAGGTAATAATCTGCCCCTAACCTAAAGTTATTAGAAAAACTTTCATATTCAGAATCGGTTTGGGCATCAAAAATCTTGTTACCCTGAATTCGAAAGAGATCTATAAACCCTGTAGATCTACCCAGATAATTGGAATAGGTTCCATATAGCACCCAATTTTTCTGACGGGCGTTAATCGATACTGCATTATTGGTGCGCATATAATCACCTACTGTAAGGGTAGAAGACACACTTCCTTTGGTCCCGAGGCCTTTTTCGCGTTTGAGGATAATGTTGATAATACCTGCATTACCCGCAGCATCATAGCGAGATGAAGGTTGTGTAATAATTTCTATGCTTTCAATAGTATCGGCTTGTAAAGATTGCAGGTATGCGGTCAAATCATCGCCTTCCAAATAACTTTGACGCCCATCTATATATACCAAAACTCCCGTTTTACCTTCGACTATAACGGCATTTGAGTTATCCAAGCGCACCCCTGGGGCTTTTCGTAGCAACTCTAAGCCGTTAACACCAGCACTACCAATACTTGCCGACACATTAAATACCGTACGATCAGGTTTGACCTCAACCACAGGTTTTTCGGCAATGATGGTCACATTATCTAGTGAGGCTATCTCTGGAGCTAAGGTCAGAACCCCTAAGTTAACCTCTGTACTACTAACACTTATTGGCTTGTTCAAAGTGGTGTAACCAAGATAAGAGACCCTCAAACTATAGCTACCTGTCTTAATATTAGCGATCCTAAACTGACCATTTTGAGCAGTTACCGTGGCTTTGACAAGTTCGCCAGTTGGGGTATTTAAAATGACATTTACAAAGGGGAGCGCCTGTTGTTGCTCGTCTTGAACACTGCCCTGTATGGTTTGAGCATATATAGAACTGGTATACGCTTTCGCGAAAGCGCACAAGAAAAAAACAAAAGTAATACGTAGGTAATGCATAGTGTTGGTATTGATTGGAACAAATATGACCCAGCGGCCAAACAACTAAAACCCTTTTTCGACCAATGGACATATAGCCTGCTCAATGGCCCGTACCTCCTATGAAGGACGCTTGGTCGAGCTATAGGGCGGCTCGTCGAAAGTTATTTCTATAGACAGCTACCTCGGCCTATATTTGAAGCATAAAAAAAAGAACTATGAAAACGATCATCACCGCATTTATTCTAATATGCACTTTTGTAACCACCATCTATGCCAACGATAACAACCAACACTATTTGCAAATTGTCTTAAATGATGGTGTAGATATTAGTTATCCTCCCAATACGGGCTTTGTTTTACAAGACGAGTCGGGAAGTGCGATCCTAAACCCAAGTAGATTAAAGGAGCTCAAGTCCTATACCGTTTCTAAAGCGGTGACGCTCTTTGTATTTCCTACCTATAAAAGCGAACCAGATGTTTACGAGATCACTTCGGGCGTACTCTACATGAAACCAGCTCAGTATTACAAAAAAAACCAACAGCCGGCACGATTGGATACATATAAGAATATGTCGAGTAACGGAATTTCGCTTTTGAGAAAACGCTTTTTTGACTATGATACCAAAACGGGCTATGACACCAGTCTTGAGTTTTCAAATGATGTTGTATTTTACTATCGCGATGGTAAAGCCGAAGCCTGGCAAAATGGAAAAACCCTTGAGATAGAAGGAAAATATCTAATTAAAACTACCGCAGGGACTTTGAAAATAAGTTATAACCCTACTAATAAGGAGTTTTGGTACGTATTTGAAAAAAACTAAGATGAAAAAGAGAATTTTTGGTGTAAAATGGACAGAGATAGGTGCACTTTTTGGTACCTATCTCATCCTTTCTTTAGGGTATCACTTCACCCTCTGGATGAATCGAGGTGGCTTTAGAGATCCAAATGATCACACGCTATTTGTACCCCAATATTGGTTTAATACAGAGGGCATGCAATACAGCGTAATGTTTGTCGCTACCCTAGTGGTATGGGTGTTTATTTTTAAAATTTTTAGACATTGGAAATTGTGGCGACGTTTGCTTCTACATTTTATAGGACTTCCCTTTTTTGTTTTGTGTTCCTGGAAAGTATTCTATCTTCTTTGTGAGTCATTGGGCTATTGGCACATGGAAGGTAACGGGCAAATTTGGGACATTTATATCCCTACCCTGATTTATTTGATCCAATTTAGCTTGATGCACGCCTATGAGTATTACATCATTAATCAACGCAAATTGCAATACGAAATCGAATTAAAAAATACCGCACTCAAAAGCGAATTAAGTGCGATCAAGGCGCAGCTCAACCCGCATTTTTTATACAATGTCTTTAATACCATTAATGCCAGTGTACCCAAGGAGATGGAAGGCACAAGAGAAATGATTGCCGAACTGTCAGACTTGTTTAGATACCAATTAAAGGCGAGTCGAGAAGATTTAGTGACCTTAGAAGAAGAGTTAGAATTTGTCAAAAAATACCTCAAACTCGAACAACGCCGTTTTGAAGATCGTTTGCAAATCAATATCAATGTTCCTAAGGGGTTGCTTACGCGAAAAATACCCCCGATGATTCTACAGCCGCTGGTAGAAAATTCTGTCAAACACGGGATTTCTCCCCTCGTTCAGGGTGGCAAAATTGATATCTGCGTAACCGAAAAAAACGACAAACTCATCTTTGACATCAGCGATACAGGCATCGGGGTCAAAGACAAAGATGCAGTACTTAACTTGGGAGTTGGGTTGAGTAACACCCAACGCCGTCTACAAAAGATGTATCAGTCTACATTACAGCTGTCAGATAATAGTCCCACAGGTCTAAAAATTCAATTCGAATTATGAAAAAGGTTGTCATCGTTGACGATGAAAAATCAGGTCGGGCCTTAATCAAAGAATATCTCGAAAACCACGAAGACTTAATCTTGGTAGGCGAGGCCAATAATGGTGTGGATGCCATTGCGATTATAAATGAATTTTCACCAGATCTGGTATTTATGGACATACAAATGCCAGGATTAACCGGTTTTGATGTGCTTGAGCATCTCAACGAACTCCCCAATATTATTTTTAGCACTGCTTACGACAAATATGCGCTGCAGGCTTTTGATGTACATGCTGTAGACTATTTATTAAAACCCTATACCCGAGATCGCTTTGACAAGGCAATAAGCAAATTGCAACCCGATAGTGTCAAAAACATTGCTCCTCTGGCCGATCAACACATCATGGCCAAAACCGACTATCCCGATAGAATGATCGTTGAAAAAGGCACTAAATATGTGACATTGGCCACCAATGATATTTTTGTCATTGAGGCCTATGGGGATTACTCAAAAATATTTGACAAAAGAGACAGCTATTTGAGTAACAGAGGGATTGGTCAATTGGAAGAAAAACTCAACCCCAAACAGTTTTTGCGTATTCACAGAAGTACCATTGTAAACTTATTGGCTATCGTAGAAGTTGCCAAATATGGAAAGAGTTATATGCTACATCTCAAAAATCAGCAAAAGGTAAAAGTGAGCCGGTCTTACGTAGATAAAATAAAGGATTTGATCATTTGATTGTTCTAGTATGAACATGATCGCCTTTTGTGTTTGTAAAGGCGATCATGTCCATCTCTAGCTTATACTTATAGCATCTTAAGTATAAATAAATCAACCACCTCTACTAGTATCAGGATGATGATGATCCATTCGAGCCGGCTACTTTCTTTGTGAAACATGAGATCCTTAAACAACTCCAAATTTTCTTTGACAATATCGACTTGATGTTGAATCACGTGATAGCGATCTTTTAAATCAAATTTCTTTTTTAAGGCCGTATTGATCTGATGTAGTTCTTGATCTTCCCCACTTATATCTGGAGAATCAAAGATGTACAAATTTTCAGAAATTCTATTTTTGATATTTAAAACTTTACCAATAAATTTTTTCAACTTTAACCCTCCAATATTTAATCGCCCTGTGGTTTCTAAGTAGTTGGTATACCTTCTGGTATCATTGAGGGTTTCTCCTATCGTTAATGCATAATAATCTAATGCCACAGATTGGGACAAATACAACAAAAGCAATCTAATATGTTCTGGCCATTGCGTTGTGAGTTCCACACTGTCAAAGCGGGTATTAAAAGTTCTAGTGTTCAATTTTACCTGTACCGTTTCGCTAAGACGCTCGCCTTCAGAGATTATCTCCTTGCAATAGGGCAGCATTGCGTTTATAAAATGCTCGTTTTCAGAGGCACTAGTCGTAAAAAACGTGACTACCCCATATTTAAATATATAGGCATACTGTTGTGAATCAAGTTCAAAAAAAAGCTCGTCAGAATCTTCGTATAGTAACGATCCCAGGATTGCTTCTTTACATCTTCTCAGATCTATACTATTGGCCAATTGAATCGCATGACCATAGCTAGTAATTGTGCCAAGGTCTCCCGTACCCTCGGCAGCTGTATTAGTCTTCAACATCAGCGTCAAAACTAGTATAGGATTCGGTATTAGTGTCGTCAGTCCCTTGATAAGCGTCGTCTTCATAATCTTCCATGGCCACTGCAAGACGTTTACTCACTTTTACCAGATAGAGTGTGTCTGCTGTTAGAACTTCAACACAGTCTACGGTCACTCCCTCTTTGTTCTTGAAGGAGATAATATCAAAATCACTATAGCCATCAGGGTATTTGGTCACCAACAAATCGAGTATATGATCTGTAAGTTTACTGTAATCTACGATGATGCGTTTAAGGTTAGGGTTGTATTTTCTGTTCATAACTAATAGTCTAATAAGTAAGCAAATAATAATGGAGCTACTATGGTAGCATCAGATTCAATAATGAATTTTGGAGTATGTATATCGAGTTTGCCCCAAGTAATTTTTTCATTGGGAACAGCCCCGCTATAAGAGCCATAACTAGTAGTAGAGTCACTAATTTGACAAAAATAACTCCAAAATGGCGTCTCGGTTTCTTCCAGATCTTGATAAAGCATAGGCACTACACAGATAGGAAAGTCTCCGGCAATACCCCCTCCTATTTGAAAAAATCCGACACCATTTGTAGCATTTGCTTTATACCATTGGGCAAGAAAAGTCATATACTCAATCCCAGACTTTACAGTGCTAGCCTCAAGCTCACCCTTAATGACATAACTCGCAAAAATATTTCCTAGAGTACTGTCTTCCCAACCTGGAACAACGATAGGAAGATTGGCTTTGGCCGCCGCATACATCCACGAATCTTTGATATCAATTTCATAATGTTCTTCTAGTACACCAGAAAGTAATATTTGATACAAGTATTCATGCGGAAAATAGCGCTCCCCTTTGGCTTGTGCTTCCTTCCATACCTTTACGATATGCTCTTGAATACGCCGAAAAGCCTCTTCTTCTGGTATACAGGTATCTGTCACGCGGTTTAGTCCTTGTTCTAATAGTTCCCATTCTTGTTGAGGGGTTAGGTCCCTGTAATTAGGCACGCGTTTGTAGTGACTATGCGCGACCAAATTCATCACATCCTCTTCTAGATTAGCCCCAGTACAAGAGATGATATGAACTTTTTGGTTGCGAATCATTTCTGCAAAAATTTTTCCAATCTCGGCAGTGCTCATGGCACCAGCCATAGACACCAACATATTGGCACCTTGATCGAGTTGTTGCTCATAGGCTCGGGCAGCATCTACCAATGCCGCAGCATTAAAATGCAAATAATGCTTTTGTATAAATTGAGAAATAGGGCCTTTAGTCTTCATCTTGATGGTATTTTAAGCGATTGATCATAGATGCCACTTTAATCTGGGTAGTAGGTGCATCTTCATTTTTAAAATCTTGGGCAAATTTGTAGGACAGCATTTTATAATACAGTTTGGCTGCCGTAAAACTGGAACTAGAATCGTTCTGACGAGGACAGAGTTCTACAATATCAAAACCTACGACCTCCTTCTGTTGAAATACTTTTTTCAAAAAAGTCAATGTCTCATACCACAACATGCCTCCGGGCTCTGGTGTACCTGTTGCAGGGAGAATTGAGGGATCAAATGCATCTAAGTCAAAGGTGATATATACAGTGTCTGTAAGCATATCTATCGCTTTGTCCATCCAATAATCATCTTCGGCCATTTCGTGTGCAAAAAATACATTATCAGTATTCATTACTGATTTTTCGGAAGCATCCATACTCCTAATACCTACCTGCACCAAATTTGTATGCTGACTAGCTTCATACATGGCACAAGCGTGATTATAGGCACTACCTTGATATACCATTCTCAAATCGGCATGGGCATCAAGTTGTAACACCGTTAAGTGATCATATCGTTCTGTAAAAGCGCGTATCGCTCCAATAGATATCGAGTGTTCTCCTCCTATTAGCGTAACAAATTTGTTCTTTTTGAGGTAATTTTTTACCGTTTCATGCACCCCCGATACCATCTGTTCTGGAGTATCATCTGTCGTTATAGCAGGCGCCAAATGAATGCCATTTTGAAACACTTCACTATCTGTTTCTATATCGTAGAGCTCCATATTTTCTGAAGCTTCAAAAAAGGCTTTTGGCCCCTTGTCGGCGCCTTTGCCCCAAGTGCTTGTGCCGTCATAGGGTACTGGGATAACAACAATTTTTGCGGTTTCTATACTGGCCAAATTAGATGGTATGCCAGCATATGTCGTAATATTTTTCATAGGTTATTTGAGAGGTGAAGTGACTAATTCTTTTATAGGTAAAGGGTGCTCTGTCCTACCCAATGCAACTAACGGTGTCGTATTTGATCCCGTATCGGTTTGTACCTGCGGTGATTTTATATATCCTAATAGCGATAAGAAATCTTCTGCGGTTTGTTGCTGGGCAAAGACTTGGGTTTTGATCTCTGTGCCTTCTTTATCGATCAAAATATGTTTGGGTGAAGGGATCAGACAATGCTGCAACCCCCCAAAACCACCAATTGTTTCTTGATAAGCTCCGGTATTAAAAAATCCTATATACAGGGGTTTATCTTTTTGAAACTTAGGAAGGTAAATAGCGTTAAGGTGTTGCTCGCTATTGTAATAATCGTCGCTATCACAAGTGAGTCCTCCCAATAACACACGTTCATATTCTTTTTGCCACCCATTGATGGCCAACATGATAAAACGTTTATTTATAGCCCAAGTATCGGGCATTGTAGTGATAAATGAAGAGTTGATCATATTCCATTTCTCACGATCATTTTGTTGCTTTTGATATAATATTTCATAGATCACTCCTCCGCTTTCTCCAACGGTAAAGCTTCCAAACTCTGTAAAGATATGGGGTACCTCAACTCCGGCCTCATCACAAATTTGTTTGATTTGACGTACTATTTCATCAACCATATAGGCATAATCATAATCAAAAGCCAATGAATTTTTGATAGGAAAACCACCACCTATGTTAAGACTATCCAAGGTTGGACAAATTCGTTTAAGGGCTACATAGACTTTCATGCATTTTAGCAATTCATTCCAATAATAAGCAGTATCTCTGATACCCGTGTTAATGAAAAAGTGCAACATCTTCAAGTTCACCTTAGGGTTGCTTTTTATCTCTTTGTTATAAAAAGGCACGATATTTTTATACCCTATACCAAGACGTGAGGTATAGAATTCAAATTTTGGCTCCTCTTCAGAAGCGATGCGAATACCAATGTCAAAAGGTGTGTTAACAACCTGATCGAGCAGACGTACCTCTTCATAATTGTCAATAATAACGACACAATTTTTATGTCCTTTATTGATGAGTTGAGCGATGTTTTGTACGTATTGATCTCTTTTAAATCCATTACAAATCACAAAAGTGTGA
This sequence comes from Cytophagaceae bacterium, assembly GCA_002712765.1. Classification (GTDB taxonomy): domain Bacteria; phylum Bacteroidota; class Bacteroidia; order Flavobacteriales; family Flavobacteriaceae; genus Dokdonia. The sequence continues at coordinate 18,850 of PAUP01000012.1, forward strand.
TCATTAATTTTTCCAGCTTCTTTGAGGTGATTTACGATATTAATATCAAACGCTGAAGAAGTCTCAATATGAATGTCATTTTTTAAGGCTTCGTCCAGCACATGTTTAAAATGGGCGCTTTTTGTACAATAACAATAATTGTAGGTCGCCTTGTAATCATGGGCTTTCATCGCTTGGTCAAACCATCCTTTGGCACGCTGGATATTTTCTGAAATTTTGGGCAAAAAGGTAAATTTTAGTGGTGCCCCATGTACTTTTATTAATTCCATAAGATCTACTCCATGGAACTGTAATTCATTGTTTTGTAGCGTAAATTCCTTTTGAGGGAAATCGTAAGTTTGATCGATGAGATCGATATATTTTGTTTTCATGCAAAAATTCGTGAATAAAAATTGAAATAAGACTATTAGAATATGTGATATAATCTAGTGTTAGCTCAAATACGAATCCTATAAAAACTCAAATATGTAAAGGTGGTAGCGGTGTACCAATCTAGTGTAGAAATAAAACGTGAAGTCAGTCTTATAATTCGGTTTTCTATTCTTAGAAAAGCATTGGGAGTAGACTTCTTAGTGCTCCTTAGCCCGAATCTGAATACAATGTTCATCTTTATGGCAAAGCGTTCTCAGACGACGCTTACGCAAGACAAAATTAGTAAAAAAACGAATTGAAAAATCTTTTTGTAAAAATTTTTATATTTCTTTCACTTTCGTCAAATACAACTCCTACCCAATTGATAAACAATAAAATATAAAATCATTAGCGGTACAAATAGCGCAAGGAATGACTCGCTTTCTAGTAGATTATAACAGCAAATCTTAAATAGTCCACTCTAGGTTTATTAAAGCTATAACTAAAAACTGTACTTAAGTATCTTTGTAACTAGACCATGAGTAAATCTCCCACAAAGAACACCCACACTGATCTTTTAGAAACCTTACTAAAAGAACCCGAATACGCCATCGAAAAATTAGACTTGGTGTATCTTGATCGCGATCAATTGGCAATAGAACGCCAAAGGAAAAAAGATGTCTTTCAGTATATATATCGCGGCAAGAAGCTAGACACCCCAGATCAGATCAAACGTATCGAAGCTTTGGTGATCCCACCAGCATGGCAAAATGTCAAAATAGCCCATATCCCTAATGGGCATCTTCAAGCTGTAGGCAAAGATGTGCGTAAACGTACACAGTACCGTTATCATCCTTTTTGGACAAAGGTGAGAAACCAAACCAAATTTTATAAAATGGCCCGTTTTGGTGAGCAACTACCTACCATACGCAAACAAGTAGAACAAGATCTTGAATTAGAGGGCTGGCCTAGGGCTAAGGTCATGGCGCTAATCATACGGCTCATGGAAGAAACTCACATTAGGATAGGTAATGAACAATACGCCAAAAAAAATAAAACTTACGGTTTATCTACCCTGCGCTCTAAGCACCTTACGATAGTACAAGATAAACTTCGGTTTGAATTTGTTGGCAAGCGCGGAAAAGAACATTGTATCACTTTAAAAAATAAAAAACTCATACAGCTGGTGAATAAATGTGAGGAGATTCCAGGTTGGGAACTGTTCAAGTTTTACGATAAAGAAGGAAATAAGCATAGTGTAGACAGCAGTATGGTTAACGACTATATTCATGAGCATTGTGGCGAACTATTTACGGCCAAAGACTTTAGAACCTGGGCCGCCACCATTGTGTTTTTTGAACATTTGATGGATCTTCCAACACCAAAATCCGAAAAAGAAATACAGTCTCACTTATTATCTGCCTTTGATGCTGCTGCCTTCGCCTTAGGCAATACGAGAAACGTCTGCCGCAAATATTACATACACCCATTAGTCGTACAGCACTATGAGACACAAGTGCTTCAAGCAGCTTTTAAAGAAGTAGACCAAGTAAGTGAGTGTCATCCGTTTTATACAAAAACAGAGCGTATACTATTAAAACTATTGCAAAACTATACACCTGTATGGGCGCATTAGCGTGCTACCTTAGGCCTTTTCAACTTCACTTTCACTTTTTAAAACGTGATCGCCATCATCTTGTTCGATGTAAAGGGCTTTATTGCCTTGTTCGCCATCACGAGTAACTTCGGTACCTTTGATCGTCTTTGTTACTTTTTGAGCATAGGTTTGCTTGACTGTACCTTGGGCAGTACCTTCTCCCCAATTCCATTTTACTTTGCTTCCTTCCTTTATCATATATTTACTATTGAGCTATACACCTTATTTATTGTAAGGCTTTTCTAAGCCTGCACTATCGGGATCGATATATTGTATAAAATCTGATGGGGTGCTAATGCGATGTGCCTGCTCTCCTACGATAACAATAGGATGACATAAGGCTTGGGGATACTTATCTAATACCTTCATCCAATCGTGTGCTTCCATTTTGACTGTATCGCTATAGGCATTGACAAAGTCTGGATGAGAAGTATCTATTAACTCACTAATACTCAAATCGAGCATATCAGCAATTTCCTTCCATTGGGTACCAGGTACATTTGTTTTGGCTATATCGATTACTAATACCTCTTTCTTTGCCGATTTGACAAATCCTAACAGTTGTTTACCGATAGAATTTTCAGAATGGTAATACAATTTTATTTGTTGATTATCTTTTGAAATTATTCCCATAGATTTTTTTTTAAAAGTAATTTCGCAGTCTTAGTTTGATGACCTCTAATGCAAAAGTTATGGACTCATCTAGTCGCTTCTCTTGTATCTTTTTTTCAATAGCCTTAAATTACGAATAGTTGTAGTAAAATTCAATACATCAGACTTTTTGACCATCAGTATTGGGAAAACTTTAGTAAAACAAAACACTTTAAAACCCTTGATTAATAAATCGATTCCCCCATGTATACATCACCAAGCCACTGTAGCCCTATCCTACTATCCAGAACTTAGCAAGACCCCTATCGCATTTAAGTTTAAAAAAAACATACAAAAATCGACTATGCAGGCGCAGCCTGTATTTAAGAGCTTACTCAAACCGAGAAGCCAGAGAGCCTATATCATCTTAATCGCAGAGACCTTTACCATAGCCGATACTTCTTACACCACCGCAGACATGCCAGAAGATATAATGATAGGCTGGTTAGGACATGAATTAGGACATATCATGGATTATACGCAACGCTCTGCGCTTAATCTCATCGGTTTTGGTCTAGGCTACCTCTTTAGCCATCGCTATATTAAAAAAGCAGAACGCACTGCAGACACTTATGCGGTAAATCACGGTATGGAGCAGTATATTTTAAAAACAAAAGACTTTATTTTGAATCAGGCAGGTGTACCCAAAAAATATAAAGATCGTATCAAAAGACTCTATCTCTCTCCAGAAGAAATTATGGAACTTGTCGAGTCTAGAGATTCTGCTTTAATCCCAAAATAGGAAAACACGAGGCTCTTTAATCGCCTATTAATCATCAAATGTCCTTATCGCAAACGCCTAGATTAGAGATAAGTTATACGTAGCCATAGGTATTAATACTCTTTTACAAAGGCTTCCCAAGCTGCAAAGCGTTCTTCTCCCATGACACGTTCCATTTTAACCTGTCCCCCTTTTTTCTTGTTAGATGCGCTCCATTGGTGAAATACATCAGGGCGTACCGTATGTACCTTAACGCCTTCCAAGGCTTTACTTCTAGCGACCCTATAATTTTTATTGGCTTCTTTCAAAAAGCTATCCAATCCATCAGCCAGGTGTTTTTCATCAATTTGGCTTTCTGTTCCCAAATACCAGCTGTGATAAAAACCATCGTCGTACTTTTTGGCACATAAGGTATATTCAGGAATGGTGATGTCTTCCTTTTTTTCAAGCGCAGCTACCGCCGCATCCAGTTTATTGACAGAAAGCTGTGATCCTACTGTATTTAAAAAAAACTTGGTTCGACCTGTAATTTTAATCTCGGCTCTTTCGATATCGGTAAAGGCTATGGTGTCGCCTATCATATAGCGCCATGCGCCAGCATTTGTACTCATAATCAAAACATAGTCTTGATCCAACTCGACTTGGTCTAGTGTGAGTGCTTTGGCCTTTTGAGAAAGCGAACCATCTTCATTGATGACTTCGGCAGTAAATGGGACAAACTCAAAATAGATTCCATTATCGGTTACTAGTTGCATCGCATCGGTCTCTGGCCTGCTCTGAAAAGCGATAAAACCCTCAGAAGCCAGATAGGTATCTATGATTGTGATTGGTCTTTCTAACAAGGCATTAAAACTTTTTTCATAAGGACCAAAAGCCACCCCACCAGAGGTGTAAACTTGTAAATTGGGCCAGATATCATGTATCGTTTCCAATTGATGTGCTTTGATCACTTCTTGCAACATTAGTTCGATCCAAGATGGTATACCACTCAAAGCGCCAATATCCCAGTTTGGAGCTTCTTCTACGATACGAGCCACTCTTACATCCCAATCGTCGATCTCTGCAATATCCTTACCTGGCTTGTAATACCCTCTAAACCATGAGGGTACATTACTCGCACTTATGCCACTTATTTCTCCCTCGCTATGATCTTCTCGCTCTGTGAGATCTGTAGAACTTCCAAGCATAAGAATCCCTTTTTCAAAAAATGAGGCAGGCAAATCAAAGTTACTCAAGGCAAACACCTGTTGTGTTCCCGCATTTTGAATCGAACTAATCATAGCCGTAGTTACAGGAATACGCTTAGATGTTTTACCTGTAGTTCCAGAACTCAAGGCATAGTAATCAGGGCTCCCAGGCCAGGTAATATCGCTAAGCGAGGCTTCGAGCTGTCGTTGCCACCACTCTTTTTTCATTTTTTCATAATCGAAGAAAGGGACCGCTTTCGCGAAAGCAGACTTCACATCATCTGAGGCCAACACCTTATCAAAACCGTAATACTTACCAAAAGCCGTGTCTTTAGCGGTGGTAAGCAAGTCTTCGAGTACCTTTTGCTGCTCCTCTACAGGGCTGATATCTGGGGTTACGAGATCTTTGGCATGAATAAGCCCTTTGAGTAATTGTCCTATGATTGGCATATGGTTGTCTTGTTTTTGAAATAAGGTATAAAAAAAGCGAATGTTGCCATTCGCTTTTCACAAAAATAATTGATCCTAGGCATTTAATACCTGATCCTCATGTTTTCCTTCTCTTACCTCTTCAATTACTTTAGAGATAAAAGCAGGAAGATCATCTGGGTTTCGGCTGGTAACCAACCCCTGGTCTACGACAACCTCTTGGTCTACCCAATTGGCACCTGCATTAACCATATCGTCCTTTATACTGTGATAGGACGTAATTTTTCTGTTCTCGACTACATTTGCACTTGCTAGTAACCAAGGGGCATGACAAATGGCCGCTACGGGTTTACCACTATCAAAAAACGATCTGATAAATCCTAAGGCGTTGTCATTGGTACGCAGTTTATCAGGATTGATGACACCTCCTGGTAATAACAAGGCGTTATACTGCGTCTCTGAGGCAGTATCTACAGTCTTATCGACCGATATTTCTTCTCCCCAATTGTCTTTATCCCAACTCTTGATTTGTCCGTTTTCCAAAGAGACAATATCAATATGCGCTCCTTCATTTTTTAAGGCGTTCATAGGTTCAAATAATTCTGATTTTTCAAAGCCGTCTGTGGCCAAAATCGCTACTTTTTTGTTTTCTAGTTTCATAGTGTTTGTTGTTTTTGTAAGCTGCTCGGTAGCAACTGTTGATTTATTGAAATATACAAGGAATCAAGGAGTGCTATTTGCTGCTTAGATTGAATTATGATCTCTATAAACATAAGGTTCTACAACAGCTGTGTATTCGATTCAGTTTAAGCACGATGTTACCCCTTGTTCAAAAAATTAAATTCTTAATCACAACGCATTTGATTTGTTTTGACTGCGCCTAAATAGGTATCTTTAGTATAGCTATGACAAAAAAACCACTACTCGTATTTAATGACAAAGGCATCTATTGTGAGAAGGCAGATGTCTATTTAGACCCTTGGAAACCTGTTGACAAGGCTATTATTTCGCATGGCCATGCCGATCACAGCCGTTGGGGGCACAAACAATACATTACCCATCATACTAATGTGCCAATTATCAAACATCGATTAGGGGATATTGCCGTAAGTGGGGTAGGTTATGGCGAGACATTTACCATCAACAATGTGACTTTTTCATTACACCCTGCTGGTCATATTATTGGTAGTTCGCAAATTAGAGTTGCCCACAAAGGTGAGGTCTGGGTGTTTTCTGGTGATTATAAACTGGAAGACGACGGTGTGGCGGTTCCTTATGAACCCGTTACCTGTCATACCTTTATCACCGAATGTACCTTTGGATTACCTGCCTTTAAATGGGTAGACCAAAAACAGGTCTTTGACGATATCAACTCTTGGTGGGCCGCAAATCAGGCCGAGGGCCAAACCTCTATCTTGTTTGGGTATTCGCTCGGAAAAGCCCAACGACTTCTAAAACATCTAGACTCGAGTATAGGTGAGATATTTACCCATGGTGCTATTGAGAATATGACCCAAGTGATTCGTCCAATGTTAGATTTTCCAGAAACTAAGCTAATCACTCGTGAGACCACAAAGGAGATGATTAAAGGCAATATGGTCTTAGCCCCTCCTAGTGCGCACGGTAGCAGTTGGATCAGAAAAATGGTGCCTTATGTCACGGGGTCGGCCAGTGGATGGATGACCTTTAGAGGCGCTAGACGCAGACGCGCCATTGATAAAGGTTTTGTCCTGTCAGACCATTGTGATTGGGAATCCCTACTTACCGCTATTAAAGCCACCGGGGCCACAAAAATTATTGCTACTCATGGGTATACCGATATTTTTTCCAAATACCTTAGAGAGCAAGGATATGATGCGCGTACCGAACAAACCCAATACGAAGGCGAACTCTCAGAGTCAGATACCAAACAAGAAACTGCCAAAGCCTAATGAAACAGTTTGCTCAGCTCATAAAGACCCTAGACAGCACCAATAAGACCAATAAAAAAGTGGCTGCCCTGGCCGATTATTTTACCTCAGCCTCTGATAAAGACAAAGTATGGACTATTGCCATACTCTCGCATCGAAGGCCACCAAGACCCGTCAACACCACGCTATTGCGCTCATGGGCTTCAGAAATGGCCAATATCCCTGCGTGGTTGTTTGAAGAATCCTATCATATCGTGGGAGATCTCGCCGAGACGATTGCGCTAGTTATTCCTACCGCAAAACAAAGTACCGATAAATCCTTAACGGGCTATCTAGAAGATATGATCTCTCTTAAAAAAAAGGAAGAAGCCGAAAAAAAACAATATGTCATTGACCAATGGCTGCAACTAAATTATTACGAGCGTTTTGTCTTTACCAAATTAATTACAGGTGGTTTTAGAATTGGGGTAAGTCAAAAATTGATGACCCGAGCACTGGCCAAGGCTACCCAACTCAACGAAGATATCCTAGCCTATAAACTCATGGGGAATTGGGATCCTAAAACGATTAGTTTTGAGCAGCTCATTCTCCAAGAGCGCGCCTCAGATTATCTTTCTAAACCTTATCCGTTTTATCTGGCATATGCTATAGAAGAGGATGTTTCAGATTTGGGAGATGTCCAAGATTGGACGGCAGAGCATAAATGGGATGGCATACGTTCTCAGATTATTGTTAGAGAAGGTGAACTTTTTGTTTGGAGTCGTGGCGAAGAACTCGTTACCGACAAATATCCAGAATTTGAAGTGTTTACTAAGGTCTTTCCAAGTGGTACGGTGCTCGATGGCGAAATACTTCCCTTTGCCAATGGGCAAATTGGAACTTTTAACGAGCTGCAAACCCGCATAGGACGTAAAAACATCTCAAAGGCCTTGCTCGAGAAAACGCCAGTAATTGTAAAGGCCTACGACCTTTTGGAGTGGGAAGGACAGGATATTAGAACTTCTCCTTTTTTAGAACGCAGGCAACTTCTGGAAGACTTAGTACAATCTTTAGATTTAAGTAGTCTACCACTGGCCTTATCAGAAACCATGACGTTTGATCATTGGGATACCCTGGCCAAAGAACGTGACAAGGCACGAGAAATGCATAGTGAAGGCCTAATGATCAAAAGAAAACAATCTACCTATCAGGTAGGTCGCAAAAAAGGCGACTGGTGGAAATGGAAAGTAGATCCTTTAACCATAGATGCGGTGCTCACCTACGCCATGAGAGGTCACGGTAGGCGTTCTAATCTCTTTACCGATTACACCTTTGCCCTTTGGGATGCCTCTGGCGAGCAATTGGTCACTTTCGCGAAAGCGTACTCAGGATTAACCGATACCGAATTTAGAAAAGTGGATGCCTGGATCAAAAAGAATACCGTAGAACGTTTTGGCCCGGTACGCAGTGTGACCCCACAATTGGTATTCGAAATCGCCTTTGAAGGTATTGCCAGATCAAGCAGACACAAAAGTGGTTTTGCCACGCGTTTTCCTCGCATTTTAAAATGGCGTCACGATAAAAAAATAGAAGATGCCAATAGTCTGGAAGATCTTAAAGCCATGATACCAAAGTAAATGATGAATCGCACTGCGCTGTTTGATATTGCCAATTCCTGGTTTGAAGATCAATCCTGGAAACCCTTCCCTTTTCAAAAAAAAACGTGGACTGCCTTCTTACAGGGTAAAAATGGATTGCTAAATGCTCCTACCGGGAGCGGAAAAACCTATGCGCTCTGGATCCCCATAGTACTGGATTATATTCAAAAAAATAGCCAAACCTATAAGACCCCAAAAAAAGGACTCGTAGCCATATGGATTACCCCACTACGCGCCTTGTCTGTAGAAATACAACAGGCCGCAGAGCGATTTGCAACAGAGGTTGGCGTGCCATTGACTGTAGGTATTAGAACAGGAGATACCCCTCAAAAAGTACGAGCTGCTCAAAAAAGGGCTATGCCTAATCTTTTGATTACGACTCCAGAAAGCCTACAGCTCTTACTGGCCTCAAAGGGGTATGAAAAAGTATTTAAAGGTATGAGTGCTATTGTTGTTGATGAATGGCATGAACTATTAGGAAGTAAGCGCGGAGTTCAAACAGAATTGGCCTTATCCCGATTAAAACACATCGCTCCTCGCTTGAGAATTTGGGGCATATCTGCCACCATTGGCAATCTCGATCAGTCTAGGGCCGTGCTGCTTGGTCCTAGAGGAGCAGCTTTTGATAATTCGGTATTGATCAGGGCCGTACTCAACAAAAAAATAAGTGTGCGCTCTATTATCCCAAAAAAAATGGAAACCTTTCCATGGCGGGGTCATCTCGGGATTCATTTGTTGGATCAGGTAGTGCCCATTATTAAGAAGAGCAAGACCACCTTGCTCTTTACCAATACGCGTTCTCAATGCGAAATTTGGTTTCAGAAATTATTAGACAAATACCCCGAATTTGCTGGAGATATCGCCATGCATCACGGCAGTATTAACAAAGAAACACGGCTATGGGTAGAACAAGCCATCAGACATGGAGAACTCAAGGCTGTGGTATGTACTTCTAGTCTGGATTTAGGGGTTGATTTTGCTCCAGTAGAAACCATAGTCCAGATAGGTGGACCCAAAGGTGTAGCGCGGTTTCTGCAACGCGCAGGACGCAGTGGGCACCAACCTGGCAAAGAGAGTGTCATTTACTTTTTACCTACCCACGCCATAGAACTTATCGAAGCCTCTGCCTTGCAAAAAGCGGTCAAAAATCAGATCGTCGAAGATCGTATTCCGTATCTAAACAGCTACGATGTGCTGGTGCAATACCTCGTTACCTTAGCGGTATCTGATGGGTTTTACCCAGAGGAGTTACTCCCCCAAATTCAAACTACTTTTTGTTTTCAAACCCTAAGTCAGGAGCAGTACCAATGGTTGCTCAATTTTATTACCAAAGGCAGTCAAAGTCTTCAGGCCTATGACGATTACAAAAAAGTTGAAATCATGGAAGACGGTTTATTTAAGGTAAATAGTCGCGGGGTGGCCATGCGGCATCGTCTACAAATAGGAACTATTGTTAGTGATGCAGTACTAACGGTAAAGTATTTAAAGGGCGGCTTCTTGGGTTCGATCGAAGAGTGGTTTATCTCCAAATTAAAGCCTGGAGACGTCTTTACCTTTGCTGGGCGTACCTTAGAACTTTTTAAAATTAGAAATATGCAAGTCTTGGTCAAAAAGTCAACCAAAAAGACAGCCAAGGTGCCCAGCTGGATGGGTGGACGTATGAGTTTTTCATCGGATATGAGTCAATTATTACGTCAAGAACTCTACGGGGTTAATGATAGTAATGTAAAACTGTCTAAAGAACTCAAAGCGCTATCGTCCATTTTTGAACAGCAAAACAAAGAAAGTATCGTACCCGGACCCAATCAATTTTTGATAGAAACCTTTAAAAGTCGCGAAGGCTATCACGCAGTGTTTTATCCATTTGAAGGTCGTTTTGTACATGAGGCTATGGGAAGCCTTTTGGCCTATCGAATTAGTTTACTATCGCCTATAAGTTTCTCTATCGCCTTTAATGACTACGGCTTTGAGCTATTATCAGATCAGGCTATAGACATGCAACAGGTATTAGATAATGACCTATTTACCACGGCCTATCTTAAAAGTGATCTAGAAAGTAGTCTAAACGCTACCGAGATGGCGCGGCGCAAGTTTAGAGATATCGCCGTGATAAGCGGTTTGGTCTTTACNGGNTTTCCCAATAAATTGATGAAGAGCAAACACTTACAATCGAGCTCTCAATTGCTNTTTAGTGTCTTTAAAGACTATGAGCCAGACAATCTGCTATTTCAACAATCTTATATNGAAACCTTNGAACATCAACTCGAAGANGGGCGATTACTTCTGGCACTAGAGCGTATTGAAAAGCAAGCTATTGTCTGGAAGCAATGTTCCCAACCCACGCCCTTTTCTTTCCCAATTATTACAGACCGCCTACGCGAAAAACTATCTTCAGAAAAACTAGCCGATCGTATTAAAAGGATGACTACACAGCTCGAAAAATCGTAATTTTGTCTTACTTTAAAAAAGCAGATGCAAACCCATTCAATCCAGATAAAACAACAAGAATTTGTCTTGCACCCCAGTGGTGCAGTGTATTGGAGCCAAAAAGATATGTTATTGATCGCCGATGTTCATTTGGGCAAAGTCTCTCATTTTAGAAAACACGGTAGTGCAGTGCCTTTACAGGCGATCTATGCCAATTTTGACAATCTAGATGGAGTTGTACAACATTTTAAACCAGCCCATATCTGTTTTTTAGGAGATTTATTTCACAGCTATATCAACGAAGAATGGCTGTTATTTGCCAGCTGGGTGGCTCGTCAAAAATCAAAAATCACCTTAGTAAGTGGTAATCATGATATTATTGCGCCCCAGCGCTTTGAAGATTTGGATGTACAAGTAAAAGAAGAATGGCGGCTTGGGTCTCTACTACTAACGCATATACCAGAGTTGAGAGCTGGATATTTCAACCTTGCTGGTCACATTCATCCTGGGGTACAACTCAATGGGATAGGTTTAAGAGGAGTAAAAGTTTCCTGTTTTCACAAAACCCCTGACCAAATGGTACTCCCTGCTTTTGGAACTTTTACTGGGCATTTTATCATTTCGCCTACGAGCGATGATCACATTTTTGCGATTGCCGATGATCAGGTAATTCCGATCACCGCTGCGCTACCGAAATAAAACTTCAAGACTATTTTTTCGCCTTTTGGTCAAAAAAATCACATCCATACAACTACCTTTCTTAGCAAAGCGTTAATGGGGTTGACAAAGAGCAAATGAAGCAGTAATTTTGCTACACATGGAAAAATACATCGATGGTTTTATAACAGCTTTAAAAGACACCTTAGATTGGACTTGGAACTCTATAGTATTTGAGGTGCCTTGGTATACCAATTATTTTTGGGGCTTGATCGTGATATCCCTTGTCGTATGGCTATTAGAGGTCATCTTCCCGTGGCGAAAACGTCAGGGTATTTTTAGGAAAGACTTCTGGCTTGATGGCTTTTATATGTTTTTTAATTTTTTTCTGTTTTCCATCGCCATCAATGGTTTTTATCGCCTGCTTCAAATTGGTTTTGAAGACATCGGCTTAGCCGAAGATAGTCTTGCGCTTTTTAATCCTGAACAATGGCCCATGTGGGCACAGTTGTTACTGTTTTTTATTGTCTTAGACTTTGTGCAATGGTTTACCCATACCCTATTACACAAACTGCCATTTTTATGGCAATACCACAAGGTACACCACAGTGTACAGGAAATGGGTTTTGCAGCACATTTGCGCTACCACTGGATGGAAAATATTCTCTATAAACCGCTAAAGACATTTGGGGTGATGATACTCTTTGGCTTTGAACCCGAACAGGCATATATCGTTCATTTTATCGCCATTACCATAGGCCACCTCAACCATTCTAATATAAAACTCACCTATGGGCCGTTAAAGTATGTGCTCAACAATCCTGTCATGCATCTTTATCATCATGCCTATGAGCTTCCTAAAGGACGCTACGGTGTTAATTTTGGCATTAGCCTGAGTCTATGGGATTATATTTTTAACACCAATTATATTCCTGAAGACAGCGGTACCATAAAATTGGGCTTCCCAGGAGATGAGCGTTTTCCTAAAGATTTTATTGGGCAAAATACCTATGGTTTCAAAAAGCCAAAATCATAATGGCTATAGTCAAAACACTTAGTCTTTGGCTATTCTCCATATCGTTTTCTCGTGTAAAACCGAGGCCTTCAAATAGTAGCCCCAAAATAAGGATTCGTTAAAAAATGGCGCTTTCACAATAAAATGCTTAATTTTACCCTGTTATGAAAGCGATGCTTCACAAAGTCATGGCCATGTGTATGGCCTTAATTGTGTTAATGACTACAACGTCATTTACAGTGGCTATGCATTACTGCGGTGACACTTTAGTAAGTTATTCTTTTTCCCACAAGGCAGAAGGCTGTGGGATGGAGAAAGTTGCTACCGCGACTCTTTGTGATCAAGAACGCATGCAAAAAACATCGTGTTGCACCGATCAACAACTCATCTATAGACGGCCAAGATGAATTACAAGATGGTTTTCAAGGTCTAAACTTAGAACAAACGCTTTTTTTAACGGCCTTTACGTATGGGTATTGCGCTCTATTTGAATACCAGACCCCTAACCTTACACCTACCGATTATCCTCCTCCCCTTCTTCAACGGGATGTGCAAGTATGGCACCAGACTTTTCTGATTTGATCAAGTAACAGTCTCGAAGTTTTTCGAGCCCTGTGCCTATGGCTTTTATAGTCTCAGGCTTGTTATAATGCTATTATCTCAGCCCACTGTGATACTAGCTAGTACTACTTTTTTGATCATGATGATATGTTAAATAAAATTATCAAATTTCTGATTGCCAATAAGCTGGTTGCGCTCTTGCTTCTCGCCTCCTTTGTTGTTTGGGGTCTTGTACATGTGCCCTTTAATTGGAAGATGTCTGGATTACCACATTATCCTGTTGCTGTTGATGCCATCCCAGATCTTGGCGAAAATCAACAAATTGTATTTACAAAGTGGCAGGGCCGATCTCCTCAAGATGTAGAAGATCAAATTACCTATCCCCTTACCACGGCGCTGCTTGGTATGCCCGGGGTAAAAACGATTAGAAGCTCGTCTATGTTTGGGCTCTCCACCATCTATATCATCTTTGAAGAGGATATCGAATTCTATTGGTCTAGAAGTCGGATTTTAGAAAAGTTAAACGCCTTACCTTCTACCCTATTACCCGCCGAGGTTAGCCCATCTTTAGGGCCAGATGCCACAGGTTTAGGGCAAATCTTTTGGTATACTCTAGAAGGTCGAGATTCTTTAGGAAATGTTACTGGTGGCTGGGATCTTAACGAGCTAAGAAGCATACAAGATTATTATGTGAAATATGGCTTATCAACCGCTAGTGGGGTTGCTGAAGTGGCCAGTATAGGGGGGGTATGTTCAAGAATATCAAGTAGATATTGATCCCGAAAAAATGCGTCAATACGATATTGGGCTCGAACAGGTTGTAAGGGCGGTCAAGCAATCTAATCGCGATATAGGAGCCCAGACCTTAGAAATTAATCAAGCCGAATACTTGCTGCGTGGTTTGGGATATATCCAATCCATCCAAGATATAGAAAACGCGGTGGTCACCGCCGAAG
>PAUP01000013.1 GCA_002712765.1 Cytophagaceae bacterium
TGATAGGAACGCCTTCTGCTTGCGCCCAAAGCTCATAACTAATTCTATTATCTATACGACTTTCCTGATCGACCATTTTTCCAGGACTCATCACATTGACCAAAACTAATCCTAAAGCTACCGCTAGCAAGGTAGTTACCAGATACGCAAAAAGTGTTTTGCCGCCCATACGGCCCAAACTAGAAGGATCTCCAATACCTGCAACTCCATTTATGATAGAAAACAGTACAAGAGGTACAGCAATTAATTTTAGGAGATTGATAAATATGGTTCCAAAAGGTGCAATCCAATTTATGGTAAACTCGCTCCAGCCCAGACTACTCGATAAGAGTGCCCATACAATTCCTAAAACTAATCCAATAATAATCTTCCAGTGTAAGGCTAATTTTTTCATTCAATAGTTGTTTTGCTTTACGCCAAATACCCTTTATTTTTAGTTTTACGTAATAAGTATCCCGCTTTACATGGAGCCTAATGTACTACTTATTCGTACAGATTAAAAATGAGCATTTAAATTTAGGATGAGAGCTACCCGAGTAGATTGTCTCAAAGTTATTGTAATACAGCATATTATCACTTTACACACAATACCCTCAAAAAACGTCATATTCTTCTAGTAGGATAGGCGTGTTGTTTTGTCTCGAAGTACAAAATCGGCTAAGACTAAAGCAGCCATCGCATCCACAATAGGGACTGCGCGCGGTACTACACAAGGATCATGGCGTCCTTTACCCTGCATTTCTACGGTTTTGCCATGACTATCTATGGTCATTTGTTTTTGCATCACCGTGGCAACGGGCTTAAAGGCTACTTTGAAGTAAATATCCATTCCGTTAGAAATACCTCCTTGTACCCCACCGCTTAAATTGGTTTTAGTGGTACCATCAGTATTAAATGGGTCGTTATGCATACTACCCAACATTTGTGCTCCCTTAAAACCACTACCATACTCAAAACCTTTTACCGCATTAATCGAGAGCATAGCTTTCCCTAATTCGGCGTGTAATTTATCAAAAACAGGTTCGCCTAAACCTACGGGCACATTTTCGATCACGCAGCTAATCACACCGCCAATAGTGTCTCCTTGTTTTTTGATCGCTTTTATTTTGTCTATAAACGCTTTCGCGAAAGCGGGATCTGGACAGCGCACTTCATTACTATCAATTTGAGTAAAGTCGAGCTCTTGATAAGGAGTGGTCATTTCTAAGTCTCCTACAGCCGAAGTAAAAGAATGAATACGTATATCTTTTAAAAATTGCTGAGCGATGGCCCCAGCCACTACTCTACTTGCCGTCTCCCTAGCCGATGATCTACCACCGCCTCTATAGTCGCGATTGCCATATTTTTTGTCATAGGTAAAATCGGCATGACTAGGCCTGTAGGTATCTTTAATATGCGAATAATCTTTAGATTTTTGATTGGTGTTCACAATTTCAAAACCTATAGGCGTTCCCGTAGTTTTGCCCTCAAATATACCAGAGAGAAAGTTCACACTATCGGGTTCTTTGCGTTGGGTTACAATTTTTGACTGCCCAGGTTTACGACGTTCCAACTGCTTTTGTATCGCCTCTAGGTCTAAAGCTAATCCCGCAGGACACCCGTCTATAATACCGCCTATGGCAGGGCCGTGTGATTCTCCAAAAGTCGTGAGTTTAAAAAGGGTACCGTAACTGTTTCCTGCCATTGCAATAGATTTTTAACAAATGTAAATCTAAAGCAGCGATCTATAAAATTATTTCAGGTCTCGCTCCTAAAAAACACCAATGCTTTTAATAAATAAGCCTAAAGGCCTTGCACAATGCCTCGACGTCAACATAAAGAAATGTAGTATCTTTAGGCAATGATTAGTACTATGAAAAAACACCTTTTCCTTTTTTGTCTTTGTTGTCTTGCGCTATTGAGCATACAGTGTAGCGACGATGACACCCCCGCAACAACTCCAGAAGAAACAACACCACAGACCGATTCTTATTTTGCTTTACAATCAGGTAATAATTGGCAATACAATGTCACCACAGATGGGATGGCAAGCAGTCAGGATCAACTCGCTGTAGCCCCAGACCCGTCGACTCCTGTTGGTTTTAGTAATTTGGATGCCAATGAGCCTGCCAATGGTTTTATGACGACCTTACTGGCTACAGGTTATCTCAAAGACGAATTGTCTATCCTTAGGTATACGGGCGCGTTAGAATTTGCTATTGACCCCTCAAACCCTATACAAATTGATATTGAAGACGCTTTGGTTTATAATGCCGAAGCCGCTAGTGGCACCACGTTGAGCACGGTAACACAAAGCTTTTCTCAAGATCTTGACGGCATCCCTATAACCATTGATATTGTGGCAAGTACCCAACAGTTAGCACTACTAGACACCTATACAAGTGGTGGCTTTACTTTTGAAAAAGCAGTGCAGTCTTCCTTAATTATCAATGCGACCATAAGCGCAGAGATTCTAGGGGTACAAATCCCTTTGTTGCCTAGTCAGGATGTTTTAATCGCAGAGAATACCTATGCCATAAATAATGGCTTGGTCAACTCGGAGGNTACTTTTACATANGAATTTGTAGACCTTAGCGGCTTTGGTATAGATATTCCATTTCCCGCTAGCGATACGAGTGTATCTACTCAAGTTATNAATGATTTTGAGCTTACCTTNAACTAATTGANTTNTTTANTCGGGCTGGATTTCATACTAGTNCGCCAAAGGTATGGATTTNCAGAAAGTAGGTGGTAATCACAGGTTTTACNGCCTATGAGGCGAGAGCTTGTAATAGCACCGTTGCAGGGTGTAACGCCTTTTTTGAGGTGCCATCTTTGATTTGATGACGACAGCTCGTACCATTGGCTACAATAATGACATCGGTAGCTGCCTTTCTTACCGCTGGAAACAGACTTTGCTCGCCTATATTCATACTCACCTCATAGTGTTCTTTTTCGTAACCAAAACTACCAGCCATTCCACAACATCCTGAAGCAATGATGGTAGGGGTGTAATTTGTAGGGAGGTTGAGCATATTAAACGTATGCCCTACCGATGACAAGGCCTTTTGATGACAGTGCCCATGAATTTTAAGTGTGGCCTTTTGGTTGGTAAAATGTGCACTAGTAATGGCGCCTTTTTCGCGTTCAAGATCAAGAAATTCATCGATTAAAAAACTTTGTGCGGCCAATTGTAAGGCCGCCTCTTGATCGTCGACCAGTCGTAAATACTCATCCTTAAAGGTTAAAATAGCCGAAGGCTCTATCCCAACTATTACTGTATCTTTAGTTATAAGACGGTTTATACGTGCCACAGTACTTTGAGCAGTGGCTTTGGCCTCTTTTAGAAAACCCTTAGAAATATATGAACGACCACTATCTGCCTTCCTAAGAAGTTGAACCTCATATCCTAAGCGCAATAAAAGCTGATGGGCATCACGACCTATAGCACCATCTAGATACTCTGTAAACTCATCGATAAATAACAATACTTTTTGTGGTTGTGTAGCCTGGATGTCTTTTTGAGGGCGTATAGGACTAAATCGCTCCAAAGGTGGTAAGTCTCTACATTGGGCAACACCTAAACTTCTTTTTAATGGCCTTGCCGTTAACTTAAGGGCGCTATTGTACAACCAGGGCCATAGAGAAGCTGCTTTTAGAACCCTAGTATTATGTGCAAAGAGTTTTGTGCGAAGGCTACTCCCGTTTTGTTGTTGATATTGATACTCAAATTCGGCTTTGAGTGTAGCGACATCCACATTACTTGGGCATTCGCTAGCACAGGCCTTGCAACTAATACACAAATCAAAAACTTCCTTTAATTCCTGATGATCAAAACGATTTGATTTTTGAGACGTAGTAAGAAATTCTCTTAATGCATTGGCGCGAGCTCGTGTCGTGTCCTTTTCATTTCTTGTCGCGCGATAACTAGGACACATCACTCCTCCAGCGGCGGGTAATTTACGGCAATCGCCGCTACCGTTACACTTTTCGGTAGCTCTTAATATACCCTGTTGATCTTCAAAATTAAACAGGGTGTCTATTTGAGGTTCCTCCCTATCTACGGTATAGCGTAAGGATTGGTCCATAGGTAAGGGAGTGACAATCTTACCAGGATTAAAAATATGGTCTGGATCAAATGCCTTCTTTATGGCTTCAATACGCTGGTAGTTAGCCTCGCCTAACATAAACTCGATAAACTCAGATCGCACAATACCATCACCATGTTCACCGCTCATAGCCCCTTGATACGATTTCACCAATTTGGCTACAGCTGTTGTAATAGCTCGAAAATGTGAGACGTCTTCTCCTTTTTTTAAATCCAATATAGGCCGCAAATGAAGCTCACCTGCCCCAGCATGGGCATAATAAACGGCCTGCTGATTAAAAGAATCCATCAAAAGACTAAAATCGCCAATAAAAGCCTCCAAATCTTCTAAGGCTACGGCTGTATCTTCTATACACGCTACGGCCTTGCGATCTCCTATCATATTGCCCAAAAGTCCTAGTCCTGCCTTACGCAGGGCCATGGCCTGATTGATCTGTTTTCCTTCTAAGACGGGATGGGCATAAGAGAGTTGATTCTTGTCAAAACGCTGTATCAAAGCTTCTGCTTGTAAACGTGCTCCTTCCAAACTGTGATCCCGTACCTCAAGCATCAATATGGCCGCTGGATCACCTTGAACAAAAAAACGGTTTTGCTGTTGTTCCTTATTATTTTTGGTACAATCCAAAATGATTTTATCCATCATTTCGCAGGTATACAATTCATGTTCCATAGCTGGCACAACGGCTTGCATACACTGGGCAATAGAATGGTGATGTGTGGCCACCACCACCCCGTATGCAGGTGGCAAATCATCTAATTGAAGCGTGATTTCGGTAGTAAATGCCAAAGTTCCTTCGCTTCCAGTAAGTAGGGCCGAAAGATTAAACATAGGGCCATCTTGGGAATAAGGCTGTTGCTCTATTAAAGCATCTAAGGCGTATCCATTGTTGCGTCTATGAATAGAAGCTTTGGGGTAATGTTCGCGTATTTCGGCTTGAGCTGCTGGCGTTTTTAAAAGACGATCAATAGTGTTGTAAATGGCGCCTTCTGTATTGGTCAGGCTTAGTTTTTCGCGAAAGCGTTCTAGAGAGAGATCTTCAAAAATAGCCTCAGACCCATCGGCAAGTACTGTTTTAAGACGGACCACTTTTTGACGTGTCACTCCATATTTGATCGAGGTTGTCCCTGAAGAATTATTACCTACCATACCCCCTATCATACATCGGTTGGCCGTAGAGGTGTTAGGGCCAAAAAACAAACCATAAGGTTTAACATAAGCGTTGAGCTCGTCCCGTATAACTCCAGGTGCCACCGTGATCTGTTTTTTTTCTAGATCTAGTCCAATGATTTGTGTAAAGTGTTTGGATACATCAACCACAATGCCTTCACCTACGCACTGCCCTGCCAGTGATGTGCCTGCGGTTCTGGGTATTAAGCTAGTGTTGTGCGCTTTCGCGAAAGCGATTAATTGCTTAATATCTTCAACATGTTTAGGATAAACAACAGCCTGAGGAATAGCTCGATATACCGAGGCATCAGTGGCATATATAGCCTTGTGTAGCATATCGGTGTGTAATTCTCCTTCTAAAGAAGCGGCGAGTTGTTGAAAAGATGAGTCCAAAATGGGTAGTACTAGTTTGTGTGAGGGGCTTAACTGCAAAAGCATTAGGGCCAATACAAAAATACGTGATCCCTTAAGATTCGTGAGCTATTTTAAAATCAGTTTTTTGGTAATTTGCTCTTGGGCTGTAGAAATGGTCACAAAATAGATGCCTTTAGCCCATTGCCCAACCGCTATTGGAGCCAATGGCAAATTGTCTAACAATTGTGTTTTATACAGCTCTTGCCCATTTATGCTGGTGATTTTGATAGCGCGCAGTGGGATCTGACCAGTATAGGCTATCATTACCTTATCGCTAGCAGGATTGGGGTATAAGACAAGCTCACTTTGATCTAATCTAGCCTCTTCAACGCCCAAGCCTTGTTTGTCTTCAAAGGCAAGAAAAAAGCGCGTCAGATCTTGAGGCGTAGTAGTGGTAAAGCTATAATCCCGCTCTTTTAGGTTAATATACCTATCTAATTGTGTGTCTATTAGATATACCGGTACTCCGGCAAGATGTTCTCCTTCTAATTGGGGTAGGGATACTGTAAGTAGGGTTTCTTCTAGCTCTGAGGCAATGCCTAAAGGTATGACTGTTGTTTTATCAAAACTGCCTAAGGTTTGTATGCCTAACTGATCGCGGTTTTTTGTCGTAGAAAATACAGCCACACTACTTGCCACACGCTTGCTGTCATATCCTAAATCTATAGCCTCACTCGCCTGAGGGTCAAAAGCTATAAGGGCAGAACTGTGTAGCCCATAAGTGGCCTCCTCTATTTGTAGCCAGAGCCTGTCTTTTGTTGCATGTTGACGGTATTGATCGTTGTTATCGACTACTCTCATACTATTGGTAAAAAGAACATCACTTGCTCCTCCTTCTATGGCTTTAATAGCAAAACCTTGTCCAGAAGCAATGTATCTACCAGGAGCTGTTCCTCCATTGGCCGCAGCAGTACCACCACTCAAATTTCTGATCGATATATCATTCATAGAGTAATTGTTACCATTGTAGCCAGGAATACTGCTCGTAGGCGGGCTTAAGTGTTCCCAAAAATAGACTTCATTAATCATATCATTGGTATCGATCAAGGCATTGACATCTATAGCCGACGCATAGGGATTACCTATGAGATTAAAATTATTTTTGGTTTGTCCATTGTATTGAACTGGATAACGTATGTCTCCATTGTTTAAAATTCCTTTTCTATAGGTTAAGGCGTACGCCGCATTACCAGCCGTTATTGAAGGTTGCGGATAGACCACCAGACCATCACCCGGTATTAAAAACTCTGAAGCCGTATGGTTGCTCAAAAAGCTATTGTCTGGCCCCATGAATATTTCGGCGCCTGCATAGGGCAAATAGGCTTCTAGTGCAGGGTCTACCACAAAATTTTGAGAGACAACATCAATGATTCTAAAGGCCTGATGGCTATTATTTACACTGCCATATACCCCATCGCTGGTTTCTAAAGAAAGTGGGCTACTCAAAAACATAAAACCAAGGGGTTCTAGAATTGGTGTTTGTTTTTGTATTTCGATACGACCCGTTATACCCACTTCACTAGTGGCGGTTTCAAAAACCTGTACCAAGCTAGCCTGATGCGCAACGATTAATGTTCCGTCAATTTTTATATTACCCTGAATCCTAGCATATTGATCTGCCCCTATGGTGAGTGTAGCTCCTGTAGCAATTTCTAAACTACAGGCTTCTATACTGGAAGAAGATAGATTGAGATCACTACTTACAATAGCGCGTGGGCTAGCAGTAGGCAATCCATTATTCCAACTACCGTCAAAACGCGTTACAGTGGTGCAAGGATCTACTATTTGTACGATATAATCTTCTACCTCCCCAGCATCAAAATTACAGGGTTGAGGCGTGTTAAAATAAGAATTCCTGACCCTCATGAGTATCGTTCCGTCGGTTTCAGCATCTACAGGAATCTGTATTGTTCCTAAAGAAATATTTGAAACATACGCAGACATAGCCACACTTTCTGAATCTTCAAAAACTGCATTTTGATTAAAGTCAATCCATACAGCAGCATCATCTAAAGGAAAGGCCCCTTGTAACTGCACATGAAAGGTATAATCTTCACCTATGGTCAACGCGATAGGGGTATTGTTATAGGCGGTGTAGCCATCATTAGCAGAAGGATTTGAATACACAGTGCTCCCTGAGCTATTATCGACTTCAAAAAGATTGATATAATCTGAAGTGCCATTTTGAACCGATGGGGTACATACCTCAAATGGCTTGACGGTATACATAAACTTATAGGTCTCGCTTACTTCACCAGATTGGCCTTGAGCAAATACTTTAAAGTACACTTTGGTGCCTTCAATTTGATTGGGAATCTCGGTATTTGACACCCAGGTATTCCCAGAAGTGTTACTCATCGCAATGGTATTGGCGGCTATCGTAAAATCTGGTGTGGCTGTAGACCAGCGCACATAAACATTTGAAAGTGCCCCACTGTAATTGATAGAAGCTGTTACAAATTGTTCTGTACCTTCTTTAGGGGTAGAGTCTGTAGGATTGTCTGTAATCGACACATAATTTATACTAGGATATGCTGCACGTCCTACCAAGTCGTATTCCCAAAGTCCCCTGCCCCAAGTGGCCGCTTTTATGGTATTGGCTCCATAAACGATTTCGAGCTCTTCTACGGTGGTATTAGGTAAGCCAGTACTGTAGAGTGTCCAAGAACTACCACTCATTGGTTTGGTAAAAACGCCCACCTCTGTGCCCAGATAAATATTTTTGGCAGCATCGTGATCTATAACCACACTGTGTACAGGAATATCTCCTATGTTAAAGGTAATATTGGTCCAGGTGGTTCCGCCATCGGTGGTCATATATACCTTCTGACCATTGTTTTGATAACTTGCGTTTACCACTATGATGCGGTTGTCGTCTAAGGGGTCAAAGGCAATATCTTGTATCGAATGATTAGGCAAATTTCCTTTTATAGAAGCAAAACTTATACCTCCGTCTATTGACTTTTCAATACTACTCCCACTCGAGACAACGATTACATCAGAATTGTTTTGTGCAATTTCTGCCACTTGCATTGTACCAGAAAAACTAGGATAGCCCATTAGGCTATGTGAGGTTCCAAAATCCTCACTTTTACGCACCCCATCTCTAAAGTCATAAACGACCATATGATCATTGGGATCGTAAGCTATAGGTGCTTGCCAGTTTCCAGAGGCACTTCCCGAGGGGGTCACTCCATCTTGAGTACTCCCACCATCTGTGGTTCGGCGGCGACCACCGTTTTGAATACTGCCAATCATATAATCGGCATTTAAAGGGTGAATAAAACCTTCCATACCATCGGCCCCATAAAATTCGATCCAGCCTGTGTCTTTGTAAATACTTGTACCATTGTCTTGAGATCCGCATATGGCAACCCCATTGTTGGATTGACTTACGCCAAGTTTATAGTTTTCACGTACTCCAACACCATCGCGCATGAGATCAATCCAAGTGGTTCCGCCATCAGTACTTTTGACCATGCTTCCATCGGTTCCCATGTAGAAAACCCCATTGACCGAATTGATTTTGCGCAAATCGGCATGTACATATACAGTACTGTTGTCATAACGACTTTGAAAAGTACCACTTCCGTGCTGGCTACTACCCAAAGACCAATAAGTTACCTGAGTAAAACTGGCGCCCTCGTCATCAGAGCGGTAGGCATCAATACCGCCAGTAATCATGTTGAGCTCATTGGTACTGTTTATCCCAAAAGCCCCAACCCCACCAGTGGCCGATGGGACAGCAATCAGGGCAAATCGCTCGCCTTCATCTGTAGATTTATGAATCCCGTTCGAATTGGCAAAATAGACATTTGAAGGTGCTGCTGCGCTTACCTCTATACGGCCAGAACGACCATTGTTGCCGGTAATCTGCTGGGTTTTGGCAAAACTGTCTCCGGTATCGCTCGATTTCCAGAGATAATCTCGATTACTGGCACAGCAGGAATGGTTGACCGTGTAAACTATGCTCGGATTGGTAGGATGAAATTTGATAAAATTAAATGTACCACTAGTAACTACTTTAGTCCAAGTAGCGAGATTGTCTGTAGATTTATACAATCCTTTATTGGTTCCTACCAACACCATATTAGGAATAGTGGGGTGATACACAATGGCTCCAATACTAAAATTACTTCCCAGACCTCCCTCACCTAAATTAACAGGGTTAAAGGCTGTTTCTGTCAAAGAAACCCCACCATCTACAGATTCGTATACCCCATAACTATATCCGTTTCTAGAATTGCGCACATTGACCAATAAATGATCTGTATTGGTTGGATCTACTGCAAAGGTATTGACCCCGCTACCTGGAAGGAAATCGGTAGCACCACCTTGCCAACTGTTGCCTTCGTCCAAACTTCTCCAAAGCCCTCCACTTCTTGAACCCAAGTATAATTTACTCATATTTGCAGGGTCGGCATAGACTTCTTCTATCCTACCAATACCTGCCGAATAATGCCCTGTAATCTCATCGACACTATTGGGACCTAACTCTCGCCAACCGCTCATTCTGGTGGCATTGCGACCTATATCTTCTGGATGCAATCGCTTGTATTGTGCTAAGGCCGCTTTCGCGAAAGCGGGGTTTATTCTTTCCCGATTACCAGAAGGATAATACATATACTCGGTATTGTTTTTCCAACGTAAGAATCCCTTATACCCAGACCCTTTTTGATACTTGTCAATCGTATTAAAATAACGCTCGGCCGCTTCGCAAACTTCATAGAAATTATAAGAAGGATCTGCCATCATGTCTTTGTATTTTTGGCCAAAAACCGATAATGAAGTAAAGCCTATAAAGAATAGCAGGGTAAGAAAGCGAGTCATGGTATTGAATTAAAGCAAATTAACATCCGCGTTAAGAATATGTTAAAGTACTCATTAATACGCTTTTGACAAAAAACCGAATCTACTTTCTTTTATTACAGCGCGGTATTATATCCTATTGCATTAAAAACAGACTGGATTGTAGCTTTGAAGCCTATTGCAAAGACATACCTTGTGTAGCTGGACGATAAAATATTAGTTAACAAATAACGTTTAACAGTCACACAAAAAACAACAATTATGAAAAATGTAATGACCTTAGTAATGTTATTAGGAGCTGTTGCTATAACTAGCGCACAGGATATTGCAGAGAACGCCATTGGCCTTCGCATTGGAGATGGAGACGGCTTTGGGACCGAGATTTCCTATCAGCGCGCTCTAGGCGAAAACAATCGATTAGAAGCCGACTTGGGGTTTAGAAGTGGCAATCGCTTTAATGCTTTTAGGATTACTGGTTTGTATCAATGGGTTTGGAATATTGACGGAGGCTTTAATTGGTATGCTGGCGCTGGAGGTGGTGTGGGAAGTTTTAGTTTTGACGATGATTTTCCGGGAAGAGATGACAATGACACCTTTTTTGCTTTTGTATCTGGTGATGTAGGGATTGAATATAATTTTGATTTTCCCTTATTGATCTCTCTAGATTTTAGACCAGAAATAGCGATCAATAATGCCATAGACGATGATGTCGATTTTGATATTGCCTTAGGGATACGCTATCAGTTTTAAAAAGTAAACATAAAAAAGCCAGAGGTAAAATCTGGCTTTTTTTATGCTATAAACACCCAATTTATAGTGACTTAACGATAAAACAATAGACTACCTGCTCACTAAAACGCCTTCGTACAAGGCCTCATATATTGGGACTATATTTTTAATATCAAACTTGGCTGCTTCTCTTTGAGCGTTTTCCTTAAACCTATTTAAAGTGTCATCGTCTTTTAAGATTTTTATCGCATTTAACGACATATCGGCGATATTCCCTACGTTTGATAAATAGCCGGTTACGCCATCTATATTTACCTCTGGTATCCCACCAGCATTACTAGAGATAACCGGAACTTTATTGACCATAGCTTCAAGGGCTGCAAGACCAAAACTCTCTGCTTCTGAGGGTAGTAAAAAGAGATCTGAAAAACAAAGTATTTTGTCTATTTCATTACTATTTCCTAAAAACTTGACATCGTCTTGCAATCCGAGATCCTTGACTAAGATTTCGGCGCCTTCCCGTTCTGGCCCATCACCCACCATTAACAATTTTGACGGAACCTCTAGCTGAATACGATGAAACACCTCTATAACATCTTGAACGCGTTTTACTTTTCTAAAATTACTAATGTGTGTAATTATACGCTCATTTGTATTGGCCATTAGGTCGCGCTGACAATCTGTGAATTGTTTATGAATAACGCTAGTATCGATAAAATTAGGAACTACTTCAATCTCATTTCTAATATCAAAAAGCCTCAGGGTATCCTGTTTTAAACTTTCTGAGACAGAAGTTACTACATCACTATTATTGATACTAAAGGTAACAGCTGGCCTGTAAAAGGGATGACTTCCCACCAGGGTGATATCTGTACCGTGCAAGGTTGTTACCATAGGTACCTCTATACCTTCTTCTTTAAGCATCATTTTTGCCATATAGCCCGCGTAAGCATGTGGGATAGCATAATGTACATGAAGAATATCTATTTGATGCTTTTTTACAATATTGACCAATTTACTCGAGAGCGCCAATTCATAGGGTTGGTAATGAAATAGGGCGTAATCGGGCACATTGACTTCGTGAAAATGGATGTTTTCATTTAATAAAGCCAGTCGTACGGGCTGTTTATAAGTTACAAAGTGTACCTCATGGCCACGATGCGATAAGGCAATACCTAATTCGGTAGCTACAACGCCACTACCGCCAAAGGTTGGATAACATACGATTGCAATTTTCATGATATGGTGTTGGTTAGTGATCGCATTTGCAAACAATTAGTTATACATAGACTCATAAATAGCCTCCTGAATTTTTGTTCTGAGACCCGATTTGATAAGCTTTCTGTTTTCCATCGTCGGAAAGGTACGATTAGATAAAAATACATAGACCAATTCGTTTTCTGGATCTGCCCAAGTATAGGTACCCGTAAAACCGCTGTGACCAAAACTACTCATTGGTACACAGCCGCAGGTAGGGCCATCTCCGCTTAATTGCGGTTTGTCGAAACCAACACCCCTCCTTACATTCTGAGGACAATAATTACAGGTGTTAAAGCTCGAAAGTGTTTCTTTAGACAGATAGCGTTTCCCGCCATAATAGCCATCTTGCAGATACATTTGCATCAATTTGGCAACATCATTGGCATTGCTAAACAAACCGGCATGACCCCCTATGTTATTTTGCATGGCAGCACCCATATCATGTACATACCCCTGCACCTTTTGATTGCGCCAGTAGGTGTCATTCTCGGAAGGGACTATTTTTCTTTTTTTAAATTTTTGCAAGGGTTGATATCCCGTTCTAGTTGCTCCTATAGGTTTGTAAAACCGCTCTTGTGTGAGCTTATCTAAGTTTTTACCATAGTAATCTTCAAGGTACTTTTTAAACAAGTAATAGGGCAAATCACTGTATTTGTAGGAAAGTCGATCACGTAAGTCGCTATCGCCTATTCTTTTAATAATACTATCCTGATAGTCGCTACGCAAGTACATATGATCTACAATTTTGATATTGTACTCCTTGCTGTATTCTTTGCGATAGTAGGCAGGATTTGGTTTTTTGGTCACCGAATCTAAAGTACTTATATAAAAAGGAATCCATGCCTTAAAACGGGCATAATGCGATAAGGCGTCCTTTATCGTGATGTTTGATTTATTGGTGTCTTTGAGCTCGGGAAGCAAGGTACCTAACTTATCTTCTAACTGTAAAGACCCTTTGCTGTGAAGCTCCATCAACAAAGGCAGGCTTGCAAGAATCTTGGTCATAGAGGCAATGTCATAAACATCATCCCATTGCACCTTTTGTTTTTTACTATAGGTATGGTACCCATAAGCCTTTTCAAAAATCACTGCTCCTTTGCGTGCCAC
>PAUP01000014.1 GCA_002712765.1 Cytophagaceae bacterium
CCCGAAGCCTCGGGAGAACCAACGACCGCTAAAACAAGTATAAAACAAAAAATCCCTGTCTTGCGACAAGGATTTCTGTGAGCCCTGTAGTCCCGAAGCCTCGGGAGAACCAACGACCGCTAAAACAAGTATAAAACAAAAAATCCCTGTCTTGCGACAAGGATTTCTGTGAGCCCTGTAGGATTCGAACCTACGACCGCCTCCTTAGAAGGGAGGTGCTCTATCCAGCTGAGCTAAGAGCCCGTTACTCTTAAAAAGTCGGGGTGGCAGGATTCGAACCTGCGACCTCCGCGTCCCAAACGCGGCGCGATAACCGGGCTACGCTACACCCCGAAGGTTATCTAAAATTGCGGAGAGACGGGGACTCGAACCCCGGCGACAGTTTCCCGTCGACAGATTAGCAATCTGCTCCATTACCACTCTGGCACCTCTCCTTTCAATACATTGCTTTTACAAAGCGGATGCAAAGGTATAGTTTCATACTCTAGAAACCAAAAGAAAAAGTGCGAATAATAAATAAAAAATACAATTTTTGATATCGCAAATGGTATGTTATTGATTTATAGTCTTTCGCTTAAGCGAAAGCAGAACATCCATTACAATCTCAAGGCAAAATATCCTGTAAATACAACGTTTGAGGTGGTAAAGGCTTTATACCAGAACCCCCCATCCAAAAGACGTCTACCCGCATAAGTGCCGTCCCAGCCTGGTCCTTTGGCATTAAAATCTGCAAGGAGTTTTCCAAAGCGATCAAAGACCTGAATACGCGTAACGGTTTCTCCATTGACACGTACTCCCCTAACCTGCCATCTATCATTTACCCCATCGTTATTTGGGGTAAAATATTTGGGAAAACCTCGATCCCGAACAATACGACGAGAGACGATACCACAACCAAATTTATCACGTACATAAACGGTATCATCTGATAGATTAACATTATTAAAAACGTTGCTATCCTGATATGGGCCGTCCGGATTATTTAGAGAGAATTCATACTCACTACTACCCTCAACAGTTACCTCTAGCCTAAAATTAAAGGCTTGATTTCTAATATCCACCCTAGTTATAGTTGCTGCCTCCGAGGTAATAACATCAAACTCCTGTGAGGCTTCACACGTAAGAATATTATTATTGCCCACATCTACTTCCAAAAATACATCGAGTCTATAGGTGCCTGCTTCGGTAATATTGACATTGCGTTCTCTGCTAATGACAAGTTCTGAGATGTCAGTATATTTTACCCATTCAAAAGTGGTACCCTCTCCAGGGTAATTGAGTTGTAGCGGTATATCATTTATACACAATATATACTCATCTTCAAGATTAATGACAGGATTTAGATCGATGGTTTGACCGCTTATAGGATCTAAATAAGGGCCACAGCCAAAGGTGGTGGTAAAACTCGTTTGAGCGCAATTTGTAGCCACACCTGCCGTATTAAAAGGGGTTATCACTACATAATACTGGGTGCCAGGATCAAAATCTAACACCAATGTCGAGGTAACATTACCAATATTGGTATTGTCCAAGACATCTGCATTATCAGGTAAGGTCCCTATAGTCAATAAATAACCATCTGCATTGGCCACAGGAGCCCATTGCAGTAATGGGGTGAGTGCAATTTCGGTCGCACCATCGGCAGGAGTGATCAATTGAGTACAATCAGGCGGGGCATCATCAAGAAAGATCGTTGTGAATTGCGTCTCTTGACAGTCTGACCGAGCTCCAATAGAATTCTCGGGAATGACTCTTGCATAATAGATCGTCCCGTTGAGCAAGTCTGACGGGAGGTTAAAATTTAAGGCATTACTTCCAGTATCAATATCAAAAATATCTGAAAGCCCTGGAGCACTCCCAATTTGCAAAATATAATTGGTAGCCCGTGGGGCATAATTCCACTGAAACAAAACATCTACGGCTACATCGGTTTCATTATTTATAGGTTGGGTGAGGGTGGTACATCCAGGAGTTTGTGTGATCAACCCTGTTGTAAAACTTTGCTCGTCACAAACAACAGTTGTCGAAGAACTGTCTCTCACTTCAATAGTGACATAGATCGTAGTGTTTTCGGGTAGGCCTCTGGGCGGAAAGAATTGCGCTACTCCCGTACCTGTGGCCGGAACGATATCATTCCCTCCTGGGGTAGATCCTATGGTGATGATATACCCAAAGTTGCCAGCGGTAGGCTCCCATCGTATTTCGGTTTCTACGGGAACATTTGTTGCTCCGTTTAATGGCTGTTCTAAGGCAGAACATGGCACCATGCTTCTAGGCTCTTGCTCTAAGCTAGAAGCGTTTTGCGGTTTGTCAAGAGTCAGAAAGGTTGTAGCGCTTGGCGCGAAAGCAAATACAGCAGCATGCTCGACAGATACAAATGTCAAAACAATAAACCATATGACCCTAGTGGATATGCTCACCTTTTTCGTTTAAAGATACAAAATCACTACTATACCCGAGCTAAGCGGCTGGAGGTCTATTTGTTAAAAAAGAAGCGCCTGTCCCTCCTCATCCAATTTGGGAGGCTCTTTATCGTTATTGGGAGAAGTGTTTTTTTTCTGGTCTTTAACTTCCGTTTCGGCAGTGACCGTTTCATCATCGACAACCTCCAGTTCTTCTTTAGGCGTAGGTTGTGGAGGGTCATATGGTAAAGACGGCAGCCAGTTTAATTGTTTTAATTTTCCAGAATAGAACTGATTGCCTTGTGCTTTGAGCCCTTTGATCGCGATAAAATCTTCCATAGACACCGACTCATTCTCCTTTTGATCTTTGCCGCGCTCTTTATAAAAAACCATTTCGGCCACAGGACGGTAATCGGTAGAGACGAGTTCTAATTGACTGTCTTCATGATCTGAGATAAAAATTTCTTCTTTGTCTGGATTTTCGATCAGGAAACGCTTGCCGTAATACCGTTGTTTATCGCCGTCCCAATAAATTGCACTAATGGGTTTTTCTGGCACCCATTTTTCGAGAATAATCATCTCATCTTCAAAATGTAGGGTGACATCTGGAATAATAGTTCTCACATTACCGTATTGGTTAATCACCAACAATCGATCTTCAGAACTAAACTCTCCTATAAGATCGCCACGACCATCAACATTTAAGCGCTGCACGGTATCATCAAACCAAATTTTTCTGGGTTTGAGCGTTGATAAGCCTTTTTCTTTGAGCTCTACCGATTTGACAGAGTGCTTGGTCACAATATTCCCTTTAGAACCACGCCCTTTGATAAGAATATCTGCAAAATCCAATTCAAATCGCAGTTTTTTAACCTGACCTACCGCTCTTAAAAATACATTGACTACTTCGGCTTCTCCATTGGGATTGGCGGTAAAATAAAAAACCGTCGACCCTTTCTTGCCTGGGGTGAGATCGTATTCCTTATCTCTAGTAACAGATGTAACATTAAAACGTTTCACGTAAGTGCTACCCCCACTACCATCACGGTAAATCATATTATAGGTGGTGCGTTTATCCTTTTTCTTAAAGACCGCTACATGTATAATGTCTTTGCCAATAAAGGTTTTAGAATCGACCTTGGTCACCATCATTTTACCTTCTTTGGTAAAGACAATCACATTGTCGATATCAGAACAATCTGCCACATATTCGTCTCGCTTTAATGCTGTGCCTACAAAGCCTTCGGCTCTATTGACATATAATTTGGTATTGCGCAATACGACTTTGGTCGCTTGTATGTCGTCAAAAATGCGAATCTCTGTTTGACGTTCTTTGCCAGCGCCATAGTCTTTTTTGAGACGGGTAAAATAATCTATAGCGTATTGTGTCAGATGCTCCAAATGGTGTTTGGTTTCTGCAATCTGCTCTTCCAAGGCGTCAATCTTTTGCTGTGCTTTATCGATATCAAACTTAGAAATACGCTTAATCCTGATCTCGGTTAGTCGTGTAATGTCTTCTTCGGTTACTGGGCGTTTTAAGTGTCCAATATGAGGCTGTAACCCCTTATCAATAGCTTTGATGACTCCATCCCAAGTTTCTTCTTCTTCGATGTCGCGATAAATTCGATTTTCAATAAAAATACGCTCAAGAGAAGCATAATGCCATTGATTTTCAAACTCTCCCAACTGAATCTCTAGCTCGCTTTTGAGCAATTCTTTGGTGCGATCTGTAGAACGTCTTAGCATATCGGTTACCCCGATAAAAAGAGGACTATTGTCTTCGATAACACAACCCAAGGGAGAAATCGAAGTCTCACAATTGGTAAAGGCAAACAAGGCGTCTATAGTTTTGTCTGGCGAAATACCCGATGGCAAATGCACCAGTATTTCTACATCTGCAGAGGTATTGTCTTCGATCTTTTTGATCTTGATCTTCCCTTTGTCATTGGCCTTTAATATCGAATCAATTAAGGACCCAGTGGTTTGTCCAAAGGGTACTTCGGTAATGACTAAGGTGTTTTTGTCTAGCTGACTAATACGAGCTCTAATGCGCACTTTACCTCCACGCATCCCATCGTTGTAATTAGAAAAATCGGCAATACCAGCGGTTGGAAAGTCGGGAAGCAAATTAAATCGTTTCCCTTTTAAATGCTTGATCGAGGCATCGATTAGCTCAATAAAATTATGCGGAAGTATTTTGGTGCTCAAACCAACAGCTATTCCCTCTGCACCCTGTGCCAAAAGCAAAGGAAACATGACCGGCAGATTGATAGGCTCTTTTTTGCGGCCGTCATACGAAGCTTGCCAATCTGTGATTTTAGGATTGTAGACCACATCAAGGGCAAATTTGGAAAGTCGTGCTTCAATATATCTAGAGGCTGCTGCACGATCGCCAGTGAGAATATTACCCCAGTTTCCTTGGGTGTCTATTAGTAAGTCTTTTTGACCTATTTGCACCATAGCATCGCCTATACTTGCGTCTCCGTGGGGGTGATACTGCATGGTGTGACCTACAACATTGGCCACTTTGTTATAGCGCCCGTCATCAAGTTCTTTTAAAGAGTGCATGATACGCCGTTGAACAGGCTTAAACCCATCTTCTATCGCCGGCACTGCACGCTCCAAAATAACATAGGAAGCATAATCGAGAAACCAGTCTTTAAACATACCCGTAACTCGGGTAATGGTCTCTCCTCCTGCCTCATTTGAAGCTGTGGTATTTGGATCTTCTGAATGTTGCTCTTCGTTGTGCTCGTTTATTTCTTCACTCATAATCGCTTCCGCTGGAAGTTTGTGTGTTTATAATTAGAACTAGGGATTACAATTCGTCTACTCTATCCAATTCTACCTTTAAGTTTTCAATGATAAATTTCTGACGATCGGGGGTGTTTTTACCCATGTAAAAGGAAAGCAATTCCTCGATCATCATCGCCTTATCTAGCATGACAGGAGCCAGTCGTATGTCTTCTCCAATAAAGTATTTGAACTCATCGGGAGATATCTCTCCCAATCCTTTAAATCGAGTAATTTCTGGTTTGGCTCCAAGCTTTTGCATGGCATCTTGGCGTTCCTGCTCGCTGTAACAATAAATAGTCTCTTTTTTGTTGCGCACTCTAAAAAGCGGTGTTTCCAAAATGTACAAATGCCCTTCTTTGATCAACTCTGGAAAAAATTGCAAAAAGAAGGTAATAAGCAACAGTCGTATGTGCATTCCATCTACATCGGCATCGGTGGCTATAACAATATGATTGTATCGCAAATCTTCTATAGACTCTTCTATATTTAAGGCTGCCTGTAAGAGATTAAACTCTTCGTTTTCATAGACGATCTTTTTGGTAAGACCATAGCTGTTTAAAGGCTTCCCTTTAAGACTAAAAACCGCCTGAGTATTGACATCTCTGGATTTGGTAATTGATCCACTTGCCGAGTCTCCCTCGGTGATAAAAAGCGTCGATTCTAAATTGCGTTCCTTCTTGCTATCGGTAAGGTGAATGCGACAATCACGTAATTTTTTATTGTGAAGACTGGCCTTCTTTGCACGGTCTTTGGCCAATTTTCGGATACCCGATAATTCTTTTCGTTCTCTTTCGGCTTGAAGAATTTTGCGTTGTAAAACATCGGCGTGTTCTGGGTTCTTGTGTAAGAAATTATCTAGTGCCGTTTTTAAGAAATCATTGATATAGGTGCGCACCGTTGGGAGATCACCACCCATATCGGTACTTCCGAGTTTTGTTTTGGTCTGAGACTCAAAAACAGGTTCCATCACCTTTATACTGATGGCCGAGACTATCGATTTCCTAATATCAGAGGCCTCATAAGTTTTGCCGTAAAACTCTCTAATAGTGCGCACCACGCTTTCGCGAAAAGCGGCTTGATGCGTTCCACCTTGGGTCGTATTTTGACCATTGACAAATGAGTGGTACTCTTCTGAGTACTGCGTTTTACTATGAGTCATCGCCACCTCGATATCATCACCTCTCAAGTGAATAATGTCATATAAGCGATCGCCCTCTGCGATACTCTCTGCCAGTAAATCCTTTAATCCATTTTCTGAAAAGAACTTCTCTCCATTAAATATAATAGTCAACCCAGGATTGAGGTAGACATAATTTTTTAATAAACGCTCAACGTATTCTGAGCGATATTTTAAATTTTTAAAAATCTGTTCGTCGGGAATAAAAGTTACTTTGGTCCCTCGGCGTCTAGAGGTCTCTTCGAGTAGTTCCTTGTCTTTCAACTCCCCTCTTTCAAACTCGGCAGATGCCGATTTACCTTCACGGGTAGACTCTACTCTAAAATAGCTAGAAAGCGCATTTACCGCCTTGGTTCCTACTCCGTTTAATCCAACAGATTTTTTAAAGGCCCGAGAGTCGTACTTACCACCAGTGTTCATTTTTGACACCACATCAACCACCTTACCTAAAGGAATACCACGGCCGTAATCTCTAACGATAACGCGTTCTCCTTGAATAGAAATCTCGATGGTCTTCCCTGCTCCCATGACAAACTCGTCAATACAGTTATCTAAAACTTCTTTGAGCAGGATGTAGATACCATCATCTGCACTCGAGCCGTCGCCTAATTTACCAATATACATCCCCGGTCGCATACGGATATGTTCCTTCCAGTCGAGCGAGCGTATATTGTCTTCGTTGTATTGTGTTTCTTGCGCCATAAAATTGCCTAGTGTGGCTAATATAAGGCTTCACAAGCGCTTTTTAAACGGTAGATTTGAGAAGTAATTAACAATTTTATTTATCAAATGTTGATTGTATATCACCCTTTCCAAAATGAAATGTTAGACGCTTAAAATTCAGAGATTTTTCTGTTGGCATGTACGATTGCTGCCCCTTAAGGACGCGCTGAAACTAACGGCAAAATGTAGCTTTCTGCCTAAAATCGTACCTTTTGACAAATAATGTACTTTTCATGGCAAAAACTGATAAAAAACGCTCTCCAATAGAATATCTCATAGGGCTAATTATTGTTGGGGTGGTTATTTGGCAATTGGTAGGCTATATCTTACCAGATCACAAAGAAAAGGTCACAACGACCGCTTTTGTTGATGCCATGTTAAGCGCTCACGGGGGGCTAGAAAACTGGCGAAGCATCAAAAAATTATCTTTTTCTAAGGCATTTCAGCTATATGATAGTCTAGGAAATACCGAAATAGATCGACAAGAAAAGCATGCTTATGCATTTGATAATGGAACTACTCGATTGATTCAATACAAACAAGATGATCGCTTGTACAATCTCGTCGAACAAAAAGACACCCTTTTTCAATTGGTCAATGGAAAAATAGATACTAGTCTAACCACAGCAGCTGTTAGATCTAAAATAGATGCGGCTGCTTTTGTTATTGGCTTGCCCTTTAGTCTTGTGACACCAGAAGCCCATCTAGAATATAAAGGTCTGGATACCTTGTACGGACAACAGCTGCATGTGCTACAGGCACGATTTGAAAATTCAGCTGATGTATGGCAACTTTATTTTAGCCCAGATCATTACCAATGGTTGGGCTATTGGGTGCACACCAGGGATCATTACAGTCTGGTGCTAAATCAAGAAATGACAACAATAAATGGGTTTACGCTTCCGCGAAAGCGTAAGAGTTTTCGAACTACAGCTGATCGAGACACTACCTATATTAGAGCGAGATATACCTACTCTAACTATGTTATTGATCGTTGATTAACGTAAAAAAGCAATAGACAAGGGATAATACGGCGGCTCCCCATTACTAGCTTTAACTGCATTTACGATAGGGAAAATTAAAAGCAAAACGGGTATGATCAAAAGCCCCAGAAGGCCAAGACCAAACAACAATATCAGAGGGATGCAAAGCAAGGTCAACAAAAATGTACTGATCTGAAAATTCAAGATACTCTTTCCGTGCTCGTCTAATTTATAAATGGATTGTCTTTGAGTAAGCCACACGATAAGCGGCACCACAAAACCACCGATGCCAGAGACAAAGCAGAGCAACTGAGATAAATGGGTAAGGGTAAGTAATTGACGATTTTCTCGCATGATTAAGCTGATTTTGATTGATATACTTATAGGTAGTATTTACCGTCAAAATGTTACAGTATCAGGCGGTAGATTGTAATTTTAAGAATTGACTAGGGGTCAACTGCGCAAATTTTTTGAAGGATTTATTAAACGTCACNTTNTTGTTNTATCCNACCTCNTANGCNACATCAATAATATTGCGATCACCCAAATTNTCTTTTAACAAGGCCATNGCTTCTTCGACACGGTANTTATTNACAAANTCAAAAAAGTTGAGATCAAAATGCTCATTGATCACTTGAGAGGTGTTATGCCTCGTTGTACCTAGGCGCTGTGCCACATCTTCTAGCTTTAAGCTATTTTGTCTATAGAGTTTTTCTTCAAGCATAAGTTTCTCTAAAGCCTCTTTTAATTCTAATGAAAAACTTGGAGTCAATCCTGAGTTTTTGTATTTCCCGATTACTTTTTTTGCGGTCTTTTTTACCCCAGCGAGTAATTGTGGGTTGGCATAAGCGATATAACCTACATAGAGCACTATGGCCGTCATAGACACTAACTGTAAATGAAACAGCGCCCCAGAGAAAGTGTAGTCAAAAATAATAAAGGCGTAGACACCATAAGAAGCGGCATAGATAGCATGAAGATACATCACAGTGCGTTGTAACTGCTTTCGTCTAGGATACTTGTCGCCGTTCTTTTTCAGATTTTTGGTGTAGACTTTTACCGTGAGGTAGCCATAAATTAGAAGAGAAGCTAACTTTACAGTGGTAATAGGCTGCAAATAAGGGTGCCCTTGATACCCACCCTCTCCAAGCATAATCATCAGTTTTTCTTGAGCTGGAAGCGCATAAATAGGAACGAGAAAGACCAGTAAGACTACTGTGGGTAGTACATGTAATAGATCTCTTTTTCTGAATTCGTAATTTTGAGTGATGCGTTTAAAAAAGAAATAAAGCACAGGACCATACAAAAAACTAAACATGGTCGACATCGATAAGGTATGCGGTGCTTCATAGGTATAATTGGTCAAGTATAACGACACGTGTATTAAGAAAACCGAGTGCATAAAGACAAAGGCGCTAATAAGGGCATTTGCAACAGCATCACTACGTTTACGCACATTGAGTACTACAACAATAAAAAAACCAATCAAGCCCACGTATAAATAAAAGAAGGTGCTCATACCAAACTTGAGCAAGTACTTGTCTTTAAGTGTTTTAAATTCAGGTGTTCTGTTGACAGTTTCAAAAGCGCTATTTTCAATTAAAGTGAAGTCGCCTGTACTTTTAATGTACAACTCTAAGTTTTCTATCACCCCACTAACATCACTTTCTTTTGAAGCGGCAATAGCGTTTTGCTCATAAATCTCTGAAGCTTCTAACTGGTCATAGGTAGCCGCTTGTGCTTCCTTGTCTGGTATAGATGCAGTAGCCATTGATGTTGCAATAACAAATAGAAAAAGAAGCATTTTTTGAAATAGACGCATACCTACTAAAGTTTTTGATTACTTAAAGGTAAACATTGTAGGGGTAATACTTGTCTTAAAGGTATTTACCGATAAAAGTTTACTTGTGAACAAAGCAACCTATAATAGGTGTCAAAAATACAAAAAATTTATAAAATATTGTATATCAGTGCTTAACAAGGTTAATCTTTGTCAATAACGTGAGTTGATTTGGGTAAATCTTTATCGGATAATTTTTTTGATGTAATTGTTGTTTCTGAGTTAATTGTACCCCATACAACAAAAAAATGCGCTTAGTTCTCGAAGGAAATAAGCGCATATCTCAGTAAAATATTTTCGTCCAACCGTCTTTTAAGCTGTTTTTTGCTTTATTAGTGTGATGGCGCTCTCTACAGTATCGAGCTTGTCCATTTCGTCATCTTCTATAGTGATGTCATAGTGCTCTTCGATATCCAAAACCACGTCAACCAAATTGGCCGAATTGATATTCAGCTCGTTGACCAAATGACTTTTTGGGGTAATATCATCTACAGACACATCTTCTGGTAGATAAATCTTAATAATGCTTTTTAATTCTTCGTAGTGTTTTTCCATATTCCCAAATTATATCGGGACGAAAATAGAAAAATTTGAGCGATAACCTAAGAATTATATTTTTTAAATAACATACAGCAATTGACATCGCCAAATCCAAAACTCGCCTTGGCCAAAATACTAGGATTCACAGGGATCGTTTGGTCAGGTATTTTAGACTTTTCTACCAGTGCTAATATGTCTGGATGAATATCGTCGCAATTCACATTGCCAAACACTTGCCCTGTTTTTAATTCTAGAATGCCTGCTACGGTTTCTATAGCGCCAGCCGCGGCAAGACAGTGCCCGGTCATTCCTTTTAACGAATTGATATAAGGGAAGTCATCACCACTTCGTCCTAAAGCTTCACTCCAATTCTTAATCTCGGTAGGACACATCCCTGTTGCGGTCAAATGTCCGTTTATAGTGTCAATATCTTTAGGATCGATATGGGCCGCTACAAGAGCATCTTTGATACAACGCTGTACTGCCTCGCTATTAGGGGCAGTCATACTTCCAGAACCGCGTTGGCCTCCACTATTGACAGCGCCACCTAATACCTCTGCATAAATATAGGCGCCTCGTGTCATTGCCGAATCCAAAGACTCCAAAACCAAGGCTCCTGCACCGCTTCCAGGCACAAAACCACTAGCTCCAGTTTGCATAGGCCTACTCCCCTTCTTGGGCTCCTGATTGTGCTTTTTGTTTAGAACACGCATCGCGTCAAAACCTCCCCAAATATAAGGCCCAGAATCATTACACCCGCCTACGAGCATCCGCTTGGCTTTACCAGAAGCAATGCGCTCATAACCCATCAAAATACTTTCTGTTCCTGTGGTACAGGCGCTAGAATTGGTCGTCACTTGATTTCCTGCCCCTATATATCCTCCAAGAAAAGCGCTAATACCACTAGACATCGTTTGAATAACTACCGCGCTTCCCAATCGTCTTACTTTGCCTTCGTCTGTCATACGTGCTGCAGCGACAAGCTTATCTACACCTAGGGTCGAGGTGCCAAAGATTATCCCACTGTCATAATCTACACTCTCAGAAGCGGTGCTACTTAGACCAGCATCATTCCAGGCATCTACCCCAGCTATCATACCGTAGTGTATTCCTGTAGCCGTCAAATCCCGCAACTGTAATGGAGTAAAATATCGAGCGAGTTGGTCTTGACTAATATCGGGTTTGCCAGCAATTTGACATCCAAAATTGAGATCGGCAAGTTCTTGATCAAATTGAATCCCAACGACACCATTAAAAATGGCCTGTTCAAAGTTGTCTAAACCCACCCCGTTGGGAGCACAAACGCCCAAACCGGTAATTACTACTCGTTTATTCATATTTCATTGTGTATCATTCCGGCAAGTTCGCCTTCACAAACTAGCTCACCCTTGGTATTTTTCATTTTAAAGCTACACTTTAACTTTCCAAATCTAAAATACTGTTTATTAGACTCTACAATTACTTTTTCATTAGGAAAAACTAATTTGTAAAATTGAATGCTAGAACCCACCATTGCAATTTTGGCTTGGGCCACTTTTTCTGCATCGTCCAACAGGTAAATCCCTAATGTACTCAGACCTATTTGAGCCACACATTCGGTTAAGATAACTCCGGGAGTAACTGGGGTATCCTTAAAATGTCCTTTGTAAAAAAATGCCGATTCGTCAAAAGTGTAATTGCCTCTTATATAGGTATCACTCACCTCCTCTATTTCATCTACAAATAGAAAAGGTTGGCTATAAGGCAATTGCGCGATAAGTTTTTCACTAAGTGTCTTCATCGTATATGCTCCCCTCCATCTACAGCCATTACGACGCCGTTAATCCAATTGGCCTCATCACGACACAACAAATAGACCGCATTGGCTACATCTTCTGGAGTCGTCAAACGTCCTAAAGGATTGCGCTGTTGGGCATGTTCTTTCATCCTATCACTGCCAGGTATCATACGTAGGCTTTGGGTATCTGTCACGCCTGCCTGTATGCAATTAGCTCTTATTCCCAATGGTGCAAATTCAAGTGCAATCCCTCTAACAATTGATTCTAAGGCTGCTTTTGCGGCCGCTACAGCTGCATATTGGGGCCAGGCACGAGAACTTCCCTCGCTTGTAAAAGCTATGACTCTAGGATGGGTGTCAAATAATTTTGCTTTCGCGAAAGCAGACGTCCAATCATACAAACTGGTGGCCATAGCCTCTAAGGTAATTGCAAAATCTGCCGAAGATAAGGTGGAGTTGGTCTCACTATACAAGGGTTTTAAATTGCCCTTAGCAATACTGTGTACCAATACCTTACAGTTGTGCCTGCATATCTCTTTTTGGATTTGAGCGATTGCCGCGGTGCGTTTTTCCTGATTCATGGCATCCATATTAAAATGAATGACCTGCTGGCCTTGGCCTTCCATTGTAGAAACGGCATTTTCAAAAGCCGTTAAAGTACTTCGTCTACTTCTGTGAATGATACAGATGTGCATGCCTTCTGAGGCCAATTTTTGTGCTGTAGCCAGCCCTAAACCGCTACTGCCTCCCAAAACCACTGCCCATTTATTGGTATAGGATTGTTCTTGCATAGTTACCATTTTAACAACACGCGTTGGGCCGAAAATCCTGGACCAAAACTGAGCATAATACCCAGATCACCTGTCGGTAGGTTTTTGTCTAAAAAACGTTCTAAAACGTATAATACCGTAACACTACTCATATTGCCATAACGTCTTAGGACCTCTTTAGTATCGTCGATATTTTTTCCTAAGCTACCAAATAAGTCTTCTACGGTTTCTACAATTTTACGCCCTCCAGGGTGAAATACCAAATGATCGACCTCAGAAATGTCGATATTATTTTTTTCTAAAAAGGGATTGATAATCTCTGGAAAATGTTGGGCTATAGTATCGGGTACGCTTTGATCTAAAATCATCTGAAGCCCAGAATTGACCAATTTAAAACCCATCATATGCTGAGCGTCATAAAAGTGATACATAGCCGTATCTATAATCTCTGGGCCTTGATCTGATTCTTTGCTCGAGAGCAGTACACAGGCCGCACCATCACCAAAGATAGCCGCACTCACGATATTTACCATAGAGTAATCGTCGTGCTGAAAAGTAGCTGTAGGACTTTCTAAAGCGATAACCGCAGCGCGTTTATCGGGATTGGCTTTTAGAAATTCATTGGCATAGATCACGCCAGAAACACCAGCAGCGCAACCCATTTCTGTAACGGGTAACCTAATAATGTCCTGTCTCAAGCCCAAACTATTGATCAGAAAAGCATCTACAGAGGGGATCATAATCCCAGTACAACTTACGGTAATGATATAATCTAGAGTATCGGGCTTCCAATGGGCCTTATCTAAAGCTTTTTGTAGCACTTGCTCTCCTAATTTGATAACCTCTCTTTGGTATATCGCATTTTTTTCTTCAAAGGATGTGGCGGTAAATACCTCTTCGGGTGCCATGATACTGTAACGCTTATCGACTGCCGCATTGCTAAAAATTTTATGTGCCTTTCGTCTAAAACGCTCATCCTGATCGACCAGCCATGCGTCTAGCATGGGCAATATATCTTTAGTCTCCCTGTGGTATTGCGGCAAGGCTTTTGCCACTGTAGTAATGTGTACACTCATTATTTATAGATGACCCAAAGAAAACGAAATGCCCATTTCCAACGGATGCTGTAGTTTTTAAAGTTAGCAAGTGAAGCAAACTGATGGAGCTCTTCTCTTTTAAAACCTCGGGCAATCGAGATTTTACCATCATATCTGGCGATATCACTTTTCATAAAAATACGACTAAATAGTCTAAATAATTGATAGGCTACTGGGCTTCTTTCCAAATCATTTATGACTACCCCAACCCCAGCAAGCTGGTAGAAAACTTTGAGAAAGGTGACAATTTGTGTATCGTCAAAATGATGCATGGTTAGATTACATACCAAGATATCGGCCTTTAATTGATCATTTGTTATTTGTAAGATATCCAAGACCTCAAAACTTACATGGGATAGACCATCGCTTTTTTGCCGTGCCATGGCTATACTTTTGGGGTTAATATCGACCCCCACAAAACGGAGATGATCCTGGTAGCTTGCCAAGGCTTTTGCGAGATAACGCAGCACTTGCCCATCGCCACAGCCCACATCTACGATCGTCCAATCTGTTTTGTCAGGTTTTGTTTGCATGAGTTTCTTTATGCCATCGAGGGTGATGTGATACCCCCCTAACAAGGTATTGACTTTGGCGATATCGGCTAAGGCCAAGGCGAGTTCTTCTTGAGCAAGAGCAGGATCATCCATACGTTCGGGCAAGTTGCTTCTATGAACAAATGATGGTGTCATATACGATTTCCGTGTGTTGTTTTTATAAGACGGCTTAATAATCTAGGAGCCCGTTGCAAGATAGCTACTCCAAAGGCAGTGAGTCCAGAATGCAACAATCCTTTTTGTATCCACTTGCCTGCGCGCATACGACTGTCAAAATGATGGTGCCATCTATTTTTAAACTGGGTTTCTATAGTACTTCTGTGGTTTGGATCGAGTTTAAATGCGATCAAAACATCCGAGACGATTTTGGCACTATGTATAGCCATGGCCATACCATTGCCACATAGTGGATGTATTAAACCAGCACTATCACCTATCATAAGCACGTGATCTTCTACGATTGTTTTTGATTCAAACGAAACCTGGCTTATGGTTAAGGGATTTTCAAAAAGCATGTTGCTCTCTGCATAAAAGGCTTTCAAATGTCGGTTTTTGGCGATGACATTTTCTTGAAAACTCGGGATGTCTTTAAAACGTCCAAAAACCTCTTGATGCACGAGATAGCAGGCGTTTACTGCCCCGGTTTCTACTTGCGACAAGCCACAATAGCCTCCTTCAAAATGATGCAACCCAACCACATGTGCTGGCTGTGGGCCTTGATAATGTGCCTTTACAGCAACCCAAGGTGTTTTATTGGTTATAAATTTTCGCGAAAGCGCCTTATCCAAAACACTGCGTTTGCCATAAGCTCCTATGACAAAACTCGCGTTATAGCTGGCCTTATTAGTGGTCACCTCAAATTGATTATCGGTAAAGCCTATAGCGGTTACCTTTTCATGATGTATACAAACACCTTGTTGTAGTGCCAGATTACACAAAGCCGCATCTAGTGCGTAGCGACTTATCCCAAAACCTCCTAGAGGCAAATCTATTTGAAGTGCCGCTCCTTTGTTGCTGCTAAATCGAAAAGTAGTTATGTTTTTGGCTCCCAGATCAAAAGGATTTAATCCTAATTGATTTAAATAATCTAGCACTTCATTCGAAATGTATTCGCCACATACTTTGTGTTTGGGGTATTGATGGCGTTCTAACAACAGTACTTGATAGCCTGCTTTTTGCAATTGTATTGACGAGCATAAGCCCGCTAGGCCGCCGCCCACGACAATAATTTGATGTTTCTCTTTCACGCTTTTCGAAGTTATGCAATAAAAGTGAATCTCAACACCTCACTTTTTAGAACTTAACCCGGCAACTCCTTTGCGATCTAGTATTCGAGTAAATAGGATATTTCTTGATCAAGACGCTTTCGCGAAAGGTATTGCTCTTCTAAAGGCCCTGCAAAAGGAATGGGGGTATCCAGACTACTCAACCTTTTAATGGGGGCATCTAAGGCTTCAAAACAATTCTCGGTAATTAGCGCCGATACATCAGACATGACGCTTCCAAAACTAGAATCTTCTGTGAGTAAAAGTACCTTTCCTGTCTTTTTTGCAGCGGTAAAAATGCTTTCAGTATCCAAAGGTTGCAAACTTCTCAAATCAATCACTTCGGCCGAAATTTCTGGATGTGTATCCAGATAATCTATAGTCCAATGCACGCCAGCACCATAGGTGATGATCGTTATATCGTCTCCTTGAACAATAGTGGCTGCTTTTCCTATAGGAGTAGTATAATAGCTTGTAGGCACCTCCTGACGAATGCTTCTATACAAGGCTTTATGTTCAAAAAATAATACGGGATTAGGATCTTCAATAGCGCTGGCTAAAAGGCCTTTGGCATCTACAGGAAATGCTGGATAAACTACTTTTAAACCAGGGGTATGTGTAAACCAAGCTTCATTGGTTTGAGAGTGAAAAGGTCCTGCTTGCACCCCAGCTCCGCAGGGCATTCGTATCACTACATCGGCAGGTTGAGACCAGCGATAGTGAGACTTGGCGAGGTAATTGACAATGGGATTAAATCCGGAGGTAGCAAAATCTGCAAATTGCATTTCCATGACTGCCTTCATCCCGTTAATTGACAAGCCCATTGCGGTCTCTACAATGGCACTTTCACAAATAGGCGTATTGCGCACGCGATTGGTCCCAAACTGATCTACAAAACCTTCTGTAATTTTAAAGACACCGCCATACTCGGCAATATCTTGGCCCATAATGACCAAATCGTCGTGTTTTTCCATGGCTTGGCGCAAGCCTTGAGCAATCGCATCTACAAAACGTAATTCTTCGGTGGTGGCTTCTGGTTTAATTTCTTTATTTGG
Organism: Cytophagaceae bacterium; assembly: GCA_002712765.1. Taxonomy (GTDB): domain Bacteria; phylum Bacteroidota; class Bacteroidia; order Flavobacteriales; family Flavobacteriaceae; genus Dokdonia. The sequence goes on from PAUP01000014.1 coordinate 16,980, forward strand.
GCTTGGGGCATAAACATCGGCTAACTCTTGGGCCACACTTGAAGCTATGGGCGCTTCGGCATAGGCCATATCAAGATGCTCGTTGATCTCATCTTTTATTCCCTGACTCATTTCTTCGTGTAAGGATTCAGACAGTACGCCTTGATCTATCAAATAAGTCTTATAATTTTCTAGAGGATCTTTTGCCGCCCAGCTATCCATCAGCTCTTGCGGAACGTATTTGGTCCCACTCGCTTCTTCGTGACCGCGCATTCTAAAGGTTTTAAACTCGATAAGCACAGGTCTAGGATGGTTTCTGAGGTCTTGGGCGATCGCTGTGAGTTGCGTATACACCGCTAAAATGTTATTGCCGTCTATAATATGACTTTCCATACCGTAGCCCTTGGCTCTGTCTGCGAGATGC
>PAUP01000015.1 GCA_002712765.1 Cytophagaceae bacterium
AAATGGCAACACCAGCATCCGATATCAAAATGACGGCAGTGATTTCTTATATCACCATGATAGGATTGGCCATTGCCTTTGCGATGAACAATAACAACAAAAACGAATTTGCTTCCTTTCATATTAGAAATGCTATTGGTCTTAATCTTTTGGCGCTTGTAATAATGGTTTTAGCCAGACTGGGTTTCCCTTCTATTTTAGAAGTATTGCTATGGCTCTTTGTTTTTGTCCTTTGGATTATAGGTCTCATTAGTGCGATACAAGAAGAGAAAAAAGAATTACCCCTGCTGGGCAATCATTTTCAAAAATGGTTTGCCAATTTATAAACAAATCTCGCTTTCAAAAGCTTCTTCATTGACATGCTCTTGTCTATTTTTGCCGCATGAAACAATTATCACTAGAACATATCGTAAGACCAGCAATTGGTAATAGCGATACAAAAGCTCCATTACTTCTTTTATTACATGGCTACGGAAGCGACGAAAATGATCTGTTTAGTTTTGCCAGCGAATTACCAGAGTCGTATTGCATCATTTCGGCGAGAGCACCTATCGCAATGCAGCCTTATGGGAATGCCTGGTATGCTATTTCTATAGATCCTACAGGTATCAAAGTTTCAGACAATCAGGGCGCGATTATAGCTAGAGATAAGATTGCACAGTTTATTGATGAGGCGGTAGCGGCCTATGATTTAGATCCTTATAACGTTAGTTTATTGGGTTTTAGCCAAGGTACTATTTTGAGTTATGCCGTTGCTCTTACTTATCCCGAAAAAGTAAAGAATGTCATTGGTTTAAGCGGATATATTAATGAAGATATTATTGATTTAAAATCAAATGCGGCCTACGCTCATCTCAATATATACAACTCACACGGCACTGTAGATCAAGTGATTCCTATAAGCGCTGCACGTAAAACCCCTGCCTATCTCAAGGCATTAGGCATTACGGCTAGCTTGAGTGAATTTCCTGTAGGTCACGGGGTGCACCCCACCAATTTTTACGAGTTTAAACAGTGGCTAGAAAATCAAGAATAGACCAGGCAACTCGAGCACCTAAAACACAATGCGATTAGTGATCTTGTAGCCATCTTGAGACCAGTTGTTACTCTGGGTAAATAAGACTGTCTACAGTTTCGTAGGTGATACCGCCATCTTCATCTACATAAAACTGTACTAAGATTTCTCCCCAACGCTTACCGTCAGAAAAGTCTGCGATTAGCCAACGATGATTGAGCAGCTGTACTTTATTGATTTGAAAAGGGCGTATCCCACCCTCAAAAGGAATCAAACGATTGCCATCCTTTGTCGTAAGGGCGTAGATACCCTCGACAATTTTTGGCACAAAGACATCTAGATCTTGACCGCTCTTTTCAAAATACGCATAGGCATTATCGTTTCCTTTTATGGTAAAATACTCGGCATCACTCATTCTGCTGCTCAAACTATCTGCCAATTGCTGATTAGACTTGGCTTGGGACTTAAGCTTTTCAATTTGTTTTTCTTGATTCTCATACACTTTGACATTATTGACATATTGAAATACAATCCAAAGTGTCGCAAAGAAAAAGAGATACATAAAAATACTACGCTTCATCTGCTGTGTTTAAAGTGAGACCGTCATAGGCCAAATACATATTGGGGGGTAGCGTGGGCGCCACCTCGGCGTGAAAACCCATATGGTGACTAATATGTGTAAAATAAGTTCGCTTTGCTCCTATCTGTTGTGCCAGGGCAATAGCCTCTTCCAGGTTGAGATGGGTAGGGTGAGGCTCGTGACGCAATGCGTTAAGGACTAGTATATCCAAATCCTTCAATTTTTCGATTTCTGCATTGGCGATGGTTTTTACATCTGTGAGATAGGCAATGCGATCAAATCTGTACCCAAAAACTTGTAGCTCGCCGTGATATACTTCTATAGGCACAATAGACACCCCATCAATTGTAAAAGGATGATTATTTTGTACAGCTATAGGTGAGACACTTGGAGCACCAGGGTATCGATTTTCGGTAGCAAACACATAATCAAAACGTCTTTGTAAGGTTTCGATGACTCTTTGATGCCCGTAAATAGGCATATCTCCCTGATTAAACACAAAGGGACGAATGTCGTCTATTCCTGCTACATGATCGGCGTGTTCGTGTGTAAACAAGATACCTGCCAGGGTTGGCATAGGAGTATTCTTTGAACGCTTTCGCGAAAGCGCACTCAGCATCTGTTGCCTAAAATCAGGACCACAATCTACCACCAGCGTGGTATCGTCCCATTCTAAGAGTACCGAAACTCGTAAGCGTTTATCTCTTGGGTCATCGCTATGACATACCGGATGCTGGCTTCCAATAATAGGAATACCCTGTGAGGTTCCAGTGCCGAGAAAGGTAATTTTCAAAGGTTTAATTTTGTCACAAAAATACAGTTATTTTTTTGTTCGCGCCCCGTAATTACTATCTTTGAGTAAGAGAGACTAATTCAAAAAAAATGCTATGGCGATCACAATTTTAGGTGATAGAGAGTTTGAGAAAGTACCTTCAATTAAAAACAAGGTACTCAGGATCAACCTCAATGAAAATATCTACGGAACTTTTGCAGAAATAGGGGCAGGACAAGAAACTGTGCGTCATTTTTTTAGAGCTGGTGGTGCCAGTGGTACTATTGCAAAAGCCATGTCTGCCTATGACAAAGATTTTAGTGATGCCATTTACGGCGTAGAAGACGATGGGCGCTATGTGACCGAAAAACGCCTTAAAAAAATGCTCTCTCACGAGATGCAACTCATAGAAGATCGTATCTCAAGGTATAAAGAGCCTAACAAAATTTTCTTTACCTATGCCAATACAGTCGCCACTATTGATTTTGCCAAAAAATACAAAGGTCACGGTTGGGTAGGTATTAAATTTCAGGTGCAACCCGAAGGTGAGTTTAATGAAATTATCTTGCACATTCGTTTTCACGAAAACGATGCCCGCTTACAACAACTCACATTGGGTACTCTGGGTGTAAATCTTATATATGGTGCCTTTTACAAACACGATGACCCTAAAAAGCTACTAAAGTATCTCTATGATCACATCGATCAAGATCAAATTGAAATTGACACCATTAACTTTTCGGGACCTATTTTTGAAGATGTAGACAATCGTTTGATGAGTTTACAACTCGTTAAAAATGGAATGACTGAGGCGGTTATATTTGATCCATCTGGTAATAATGTCTTACCTGCTGCCCTATTGTACAAAAAGAATGTACTGGCCTTAAGAGGAAGTTTTAGACCGGTGACCAAGGTCAATATGGATATGTATGAGCGGTCACTAGCAATGTTTTTGGACGCCAATCGCGTTAATGAGAAAAAAACAGAGGTCATTTTTGAAATCACTTTGTCAAATCTCAGAGCAGAAGGCGAAATTGATGAAGAAGATTTTATGGGCCGTGCCCTACTGCTTTGCGCCCTTGGCCAAACTGTAATGATTTCTAACTTTAAAGAATACTATCGCGTCGTCGAATATTTCTCTAATTACACCAAAGAACGTATGGGCCTCACCATGGGTGTGAATAACTTGGTAGATGTATTTGATACGACCTACTATAGACATTTGAGCGGAGGGATACTAGAAGCTTTTGGCAAACTGTTCTTTAAAGATTTAAAAGTCTACCTCTACCCGATGACCAATCCAGAAACTGGAGAGGTTACAACCAGCGAAAATCTAAAAGTTCACCCGCGTATGAAAGAGCTGTACAAGTTCTTTAAATACAACGGCAAGGTGGTAGATATTGAAAATTCAAACCCAGAAATCACCAATGTGTTTTCTAGAGAAGTACTACGCATGATCAATGAAGGTGAAGAAGGTTGGGAGCATATGCTTCCAGAGGGTAGCGCAGACTTGATCAAATCGAGAAATTTATTTGGCTACAACAGTAAGACAGATGCCATGCTAGAAAGCGAGCATAAATAAAAGATGATGCGCTTTACAAGACCCAGCCCTTCTGAGATTTTAGAAGGGTTTTTTTGTGCTTTCGCCAAATGACCTACAGCAGCATGATGTGTTTTGAGAATACAACAAATAGCTGTAGTACAAAGGATAAACTAGGCCAGGCAGGCAACCCAAAGGCATAGCAAAGCACTACCCAAGCATATTGAGTATAAAGACAAAAAAATACTTATGAGAAAAAACATTTTAGCATGTATTGGATTAGGGCTGCTTTGTAGTACGGCACTTGCACAAGAGATAATGACAACCTACACCTATAAACCTGGCGATGTCAATGGCACCGGAAAATGGTATATGGATAGAGAAATTGCCTATGTGATGGGGTATCAAGGTATGGATTGGTTAGAACGCAGAGAACGCGAAGCCGAAGAAAAAACTAGTGTACTCCTCAAAAACATGGATATACAGCCCTCAGACCACATCGCAGATATTGGTGCAGGCTCTGGATATCACATTTTTAAGATGGCACCACTCACGCAAAAAGGACAATTATACGCAATAGACATTCAAGATGAAATGTTAGCGGCTATTCGAGATAAAAAAAAGGCAAGTGCCTATAGCCATATATCGATTATCAAAGGTGGCGAGAAAGCTATTTATGTCGCTCCTAATACCTTAGACAAAGTGCTAATGGTAGATGTGTATCACGAATTTAGTTATCCTAAGGAAATGATGGCGTCTATCTATAAGGCTCTAAAACCCGATGGTGCGGTTTACCTGATAGAATACCGTAGTGAAGATGCCCGTATCCCTATTAAGACAATTCATAAGATGTCAGAAAAACAAGCCCTATTAGAAATGGATGCCGCTGGTTTTCGCCTTGAGCGAAACATTGATAATCTCCCTTGGCAACACTGTATGGTCTTTGTCAAAAAATAAGCGCTAGCTAGATAAAAATTATCTGTACTTTTAAAGATCACCATGATTTGATCTTATGAAAGCTACACTACTCCTAGTTTTTGCCCTGTATTGGACCAATATAATACAAGCACAACAAAGCATAGAACAGCCCGAGGGATATACCAATTTGACCAAGTTGTTTGAACAATGGAGAGCTTTTGAGACACCACCCCAGTTTGAAGGAGCGCCAGATTATAGAGAACAAACCTTTGCACAACGACGCCCCAAATTTGAAGACCTGAGAGCAACGCTACAAGCAATTGATACCGCCGGTTGGCCCGTAGCTCAAAAGGCCGATTATTTAATTGTTTGGGCCGAGATGAATGGTTACGACTTTAATCAGCGCGTGTTACAACCCTGGAAACGCGATCCAGCTTTTTACAAGACCATTTGGAGCTATCGCAGCGATGTGCCCGCGCATGAAGGCCCAACACATCACGCCCCTTTAGAACTGTGGACCTACCCCTTCCCCTTATCTACAAAAGCACGTTCGAGTTTTATAGCCTCCCTTGAAGTAATCCCTGCCCTCTATAAACAAGCAAAGCAAAATCTAACTGGAAATGCCAAAGACCTTTGGGTTACAGGTATACGAGATATTCGCAATCAATCTCAGCTGCTACAAAACTTGCGATCACGTCAGGGTATTCGCAACGATAAGGCTATACAACAAGCGATAAGCCGCGCTATACAAGCTACCGATGATTTTACAAGCTGGCTCGAAAAAATGGCAGTATCAAAAACGGGACCTTCAGGCATTGGAAAAGAAAATTACAGTTGGTATTTAAAAAATGTACATCTAGTACCTCTGACTTGGGAAGATGAAGTCCTACTTCTTAAACGAGAGCTGGCNCGTGCTTGGACAGCTCTAAAGCTCGAAGAACNCCGCAATAGAAACTTGCCTCAACTCNCCCCTGCCAATACCCCAGCCCAGTTTGATGCCCTGGCCAAAAAATCGGCTAATAATCTATTAGAATTTTTGGATCGTCAGGATATTGTTACCGTCAAACCCTATTTCAAACCAGCGCTCGATGCGCATCTAGGCAGCTTTGTTCCGGAAGCCAACCGCAATTTCTTTGTCATAGGTATGCATTATGACCCAAGACCTCTCTACTCTCATTTTTATCATTGGTTTGAATTGGCACGTATGGATAATGAGCCGCATAAAAGCCTTGTGCGTCGTGGCCCACTGCTTTACAATATCTTTGATTCTAGAAATGAAGGTACTGCCACAGCCGTAGAAGAGATGTTTATGCAAGCTGGCCTTTACGATGCCCAACCACGCGTACGCGAAATAGTTTATATTATGATTGCCCAACGCGCAGCCCGAGGACTGGGTTCGCTCTATGCACATGCCAATCTAATGAGTATGGAAGAAGCTGGTGGGATACACTCCGAATACACACCTAGAGGCTGGATGAAAACCGAAAAGGAGTTATTGATTTTTGAGCAACACTTATATTTACGTCAACCTGGATACGGCACGAGTTATATCACAGGAAAGTACCTATTGGAAAAGGCGCTAGCTGCCTATGCCAAAAAGCAAGAAAGTCAAGGCACCGATTTTTTGCCTAAAGACTTTTTTGATGCGTTAAATCAAATAGGAAATATCCCTATCTCCTTAGGTCATTGGCAATTAACGGGAGAAAACCCATTGACGGTACCATTTTAATAGAGTAAACACATGTGCTATGACATTAAGGCTAGTTTAGAAGCCCAACTACATAAAGCAAAAAAAGATAATGACCTCCAAGCCATTGAAGAAATATTGGAGAAACTCATCCCCTTAACTGATCTTCCGATTTATCACGCCTCAGGTTTTAGTCATCCTGACCTTTTGATTTACACCATCGACTCTCCTAATTTTCCTATAGTGGCTAGTTGGGGCTTAATACCACATTGGGTCTCCAATCAAGCACAAAAAGAACAGCTTTGGAACAAAACTTTAAATGCAAGAGGAGCATCTATATTTGACAAACCATCATTTAGAGAGGCCGCTATCGGGCAACGCGCCATCGTATATATCGATGGTTTTTACGAGCATCATCACTATAAGAATAACACCTACCCCTTCTTTATTGAGGCAAGCTCTAAGCAACCTCTAGCTGTGGCCGCATTATACGATGAGTGGATAGATCCAGAAACTAATGGGACGTATCGAAGTTTTACCATTGTGACCACGCAAGGAAATGCCTTATTGAGTAAAATACACAACAATCCAAAACTCAAAGGACCCAGAATGCCTGTACTCTTGACTCCAGACCAAGAAAAGATATGGCTTAGCAGCAGAGAACCATCTTTGATCAAGGCTGAAATAGATACCTTGCTTACCCAACCCTCTTCAGTAGCGTTAAAAGCACACACTGTAGGGAAGCTACGTGGTAAAGCCTATCGCGGTAATATCGCTTCTATTTCTGATCAGGTACATTATCCTGAACTAGCTCAAATCGATTTTGGTACAATTGCCTAAAAGATCGTATCTTAATACTGTGAATTTATTTCCAAGATTATGCACGACAATGCCCAGCTTATCGAACGTTTTTATACCGCTTTTACCAAAAAAGACAGTGCAGCAATGAATGATTGCTATCACCAAGAAATCGTATTTCAAGATCCCGCTTTTGGGGTATTACGCGGACAAGAGGTACACAAAATGTGGGAGATGTTAATCTCAAAAGGAAAAGATGCCTTAGAAATTAGCTATAGTGATATTACCGCAACAGAGGCTGTGGGTAGCGCAAAATGGACGGCGGTCTATCAATACGGAAAGCACAGACGGTTGGTAACCAATAATATTACTGCTGTTTTTACCTTTAAAGACGGTAAAATCCTCAGTCATCACGACAATTTTAATATGCGCAAATGGGCCAAACAAGCTTTGGGAAATACAGGAACACTTTTAGGAGGTACTGCCTTTTTAAACAAAAAAATAAAAAAACAAGCGCGTAAAAGTCTAGAATACTATATCAAAAAGACATCAGCATAAAAAAGACGCCTAATGCAGGCATCTTTTTTCTTTTGCTATCAGGATTTCTATTCACTGTCTAATAATTGAGCTGCGTGATCTTTGGTTTTTACCTTGTCAATGACTTCGGTAACGACACCATCCTCGTCTACCTTAAAAGTCTTTCTGTGGATACCCTCATACTCTTTACCCATAAACTTTTTTGGACCCCAAACCCCAAAGGCATTGATCACACTGTGATCTTCATCGGCCAAGAGTTGAAATGGGAATTCGTACTTTGTGGCAAAATTTTTCTGTCTCTTTTCAGAATCGGCGCTTACCCCCAACAAGGTATAACCTTGATCCTGAAGTTCTTTATAGTGATCTCTCAGGTTACAAGCTTCGGCTGTACAGCCAGGTGTTGAGGCTTTTGGGTAAAAAAATACAATTAGTTTTTTTCCTTTAAAATCCGCTAAGGCAACGCTGTTGCCATCCTGATCGGTGGTGGTAAATTGGGGCACTTTATCCCCTACTTTAAGTGTATTCATTATCTTCGTTTTAGCAATTTTGAACTAGGTTAAAGATACGCAATATGACAAAGCAAGAAAAGGTAGATTTTGTGATTACAACCCTAAAAGAGTACTATCCGCAGATTCCTGTGCCTTTAGATCACAAAGATCCCTACACGCTGTTGATTGCTGTTTTGATGAGTGCACAAAGCACCGATGTTAGAGTCAATCAAATCACACCCCTTCTCTTTGATATTGCAGACAATCCCTACGATATGATCAAACTAAGTGTAGATGAGATTAGAGAGATTATAAAACCTGTAGGCTTATCACCTATGAAAGCTAAGGGCATTTACGGCCTTTCAAAAATACTTGTCGAAAAGTATAATGGTGTAGTTCCTGAAGATATCGCTTTACTCGAAGAGTTTCCAGCCGTAGGGCATAAAACAGCAAGCGTAGTGGTCTCACAGGCTTTTGGAATTCCGGCATTTCCGGTAGACACACATATTCACAGGTTAATGTATCGTTGGGGGTTTACTAACGGTAAAAACGTACAACAAACCGAAAAGGATGCCAAACGTCTATTTCCTGAGGACACTTGGAACGATCTACACCTACAAATCATCTGGTATGGACGTCAGTACTCGCCAGCTAGAGGTTGGGATTTGGAGAAAGATATCATCACCAAAACCATAGGACGAAAGAGCGTCATCAATGACTATTACAAAACGCTTGCAGCCCGTGAAAAGAAGAAAAACAAAAAGAAATAGCTGAGCTACTACTTATTTGACGGTTACAAATCGTCCAAACCAACGGTATAAATCTCCTTTGGTGATTATAGCGCCTTGTTGTATAAGATTAAATTTATCGGTATTAGGGTGTTCGCCATAGTCTTTACTCGCTGTCAAAAATACCACCGACTCGTCTGCTAGATGCTCTTGAAGCCATTGATAGCCTTCTTTTGTAGTAATATCGATATCGTCCTGATTAACCTTTACAGCAATAAGGGTCATTTTGTCTTTCCCAAGTTCAAACAAATGCATCTGATTGGCAGAGATATGCTCGAGATAGGTGGCTTTTGAAAGCACTCCTTCCCATACCAGATCGGAGAAAATGTCGAGTTCTTCTTCTGCGACTTCGGGTTTAGTTTTTTTGATTTCGGCCCATTCTTGAGCTGTTATAGACTGTGTTGCCAGAAAGTTGATGAATTCGGTGTGTAATTCTTCAAACTGTTCTTTTGTCAAACGCGCGTATTTCATTGAGTATTTTTTTTCGCGAAAGCGGTATCGTCTTTCACTTTAAAATTAGGTCTAAAAAAAACCGCTAAGTAGAATCTCAGCGGTTTTAATATGTATATGAGCAGTAATTAAGCTTCTGCTACTACGTCAAATCCAAAAGGTACAACCACATCTTTGTGAAAACGAATAGTGGCTTCATAGCTACCTAAACGCTTGATGTTGTTTCCTGGAATAGAGATGTATTTCTTTTCGATAGACACCCCTTCTTTTTCTAATGCTGCTGAGAGATCTGCATTGTTTACAGATCCAAACAATTTGTCGCCATCTCCAGTTTTAGAAGCGATCTTCACTTCCATATCTTTCAATTTGTCGGCTTCTTTCTGAGCATCATCTACTAACTTTTGTTCTTTGTGAGCGCGTTGCTTTAAATTTTCTGCCAATACTTTCTTAGCAGAAGGTGTAGCCAAAACAGCAGCTCCTTGAGGAATCAAAAAGTTTCTTCCGTAACCGTTTTTTACTGTTACGATATCGTCTGCAAATCCTAGATTCTCAACGTCTCTCTTTAATATAAGTTCCATGTCGTTTCTAGTTTTTATTTGTATAAATCTGTAACGTAAGGCATAAGGGCAAGGTGACGGGCACGTTTTACCGCAACACTTACTTTACGTTGGAATTTTAAAGAAGTTCCCGTTAGACGACGCGGTAACAATTTACCTTGTTCGTTTACAAAACCAGCCAACCAATCTGCATCCTTATAGTCTACATACTTGATTCCTGACTTCTTAAAACGACAATACTTCTTCGCTTTGTTAGTTTCTATATTAAGTGGGGTTAAGTATCTTAACTCACCATCTTTTTTTCCTTTTGCTTGTTGTTGTAGAGTTGCCATAATTACGCTTTTTGTTTGTCTCGTTGTACTCTTTTCTTAGCCCAAGCAATTGCATGCTTATCTAGGGATACGGTCAGATAACGCATTACACGCTCATCACGACGGAAAGCGAGCTCATACTCATTGATGACCTCTCCAGGTACCGTAAATTCAAATAAGTGGTAAAATCCACTTTTCTTGTTTTGGATAGGATAAGCTAATTTCTTTAGCCCCCAGTCCTCTTTGTTGATCATCTTGGCACCTTTGGAAGTAAGAATGTCTTCGTACTTCTTAACTGTTTCCTTTATCTGCTCATCAGATAAAACGGGATTCAAGATGAAAACAGTTTCATAATGGTTCATATTTCTATGTATTTTAGTTAAAAAATGAGTGCAAAAGTAATCATTGTAAATGGTATTACAAAAGGCTTTCTGCTCTATTTTACTATAAATATAAACTGAGCTTTTAAAAAAGTAAAATGCCAAGCAGTTAACACCGCCAAAGATATAATTACTCCGGTAGAAAAAACACTCGATAAACAACACAGTCTTTCGACCAAATCAGTAAAAAATCCGACGTAAACCACAAAAAGATTGCATTTCATCGATATTTTGTCTATTATTACAGTCTTAACCTATTTAATTGATATACTGTGGAGGGAGTACTATTAGATTGCGCCGTCGTCGATGATTCGAGTCTTCAGCGACTGGCCATTGTAAAAATGATCAACGATCATCCCAATTTGAGACTGGTCGCTGAGTACAACAATGCTATTGAAACCAAAAATGGTTTACTAGAAACCAAGGTAGATCTGATCTTTTTGGATATTGAGATGCCCATACTTTCAGGGTTTGACCTATTGGATGATCTTATCCACAAGCCACAAATTATTTTTGTGACGGGTAAAACGAAGTATGCCTACAAAGCCTTTAATTATAACGCTATAGATTATTTGCGTAAACCAATTACCAAAGATCGGTTTACCAATGCCGTCTACAAGGCCATTAGCCTTCACAAGCTAAAAACAGAAGGCGCTGTCGAAGATGACGATTATATCTTTGTAAAGAGCAACCTCAAAAAGAAAAAGGTCATGCTTAGCGAGTTGAAATACATTACCGCATTGGGTGATTATGTCAAATTAGTAACCGTTCATGATCCCATCATTGTCTTGGCCACTATGAAGTCTTTTGTTGAACAGTTGCCTAATGAACGTTTTATGCGTATTCATAAATCTTACATTATCAATATCGACAAGATTGACAAATACAACAGTAGAAATATCGAAATAGATGGAGAAAAAATTCCTTTGAGTCGTCATAAAAAAGCAGACCTCATGGAAGCTTTATCGGCTTAAATTTTCTAAAATCATAACGAAGAAAGATCTGCCTCACAGCAGGTCTTTTTTTTTAATAACAGTCTACATCAAGCACCAATCGCACCGATCTGTATTGAGGGATGGCCATAAAACTCGTTTTGACTCGTTCAATGGCCGCCTTGACTTGGGTCGCATTTTGCTTTCGCGAAAGCTTAATCAGAATATTTCTCCTATACTGATTTCTCACTCGGGCAATAGCCGGAGTTTCTGGACCCAATACCGCAGCACTGCCTAATACTTGCGAAAGAGCCTTTGCAAGCCATATACTGCTCTCTTCAATCTTCTGAAAATCGCTATGTCTCAAACTGATACGTATCAATCGATAAAATGGCGGATATTTAAAATGGCGCCGGTCTTCCAATTGCTCTTTGTACATCTCCATAAATTTGTTGGCCGAGACTTGTTGCAGGATCTGGTGATACGGATTATAGGTTTGCACCAATACGCGTCCCTGCTTGGCCGTACGCCCTGCCCTACCTGATACTTGAGCAATCAATTGGTAACTGCGTTCGAAGGCCCTAAAATCTGGAATATTGAGCATACTATCGGCGTTGAGGATGCCTACTAAGGTCACCTTTCTAAAATCTAAACCCTTGGTGAGCATTTGCGTGCCTACCAAGATATCGATCTCCTCTTGTTCAAAAGCCGAAATGATCTTTTCAAACCCATATTTGCCCCGGGTAGTGTCTGAGTCCATACGTCCTATGGCATGATCGGGATAGAGTTCTTTGAGTTCGGCTTCAATTTGCTGGGTACCAAAACCTTTGGTTGTGAGATCAGGACTGCCACAAGCCATACACTTTAATTGCATAGCGATATGGTAACCGCAATAATGACAGCGCAGTTGATTCTTAAATTTATGATAGGTCAAACTCACATCGCAATTAGGGCATTGAGGTGCATGCCCACAAGTTGTGCATTCTAAAATGGGCGAATACCCCCGTCTATTTTGAAATAAGATTACCTGTTCTCCCTCGCTAAGCGCATCTGTAATAGCTCTCAATAAAGTATCGCTAAAATGCCCCGCCATATCGCGTTTGCGCTGCTTTTCTTTGATATCTACCAAGCTAATTTCTGGCATCTTTACATCGGCGTGGCGTCTGTTAAGGGTGACGTATCCGTATTTTCCCTGCTCCCCATTGTAAACGGTCTCTACCGCAGGAGTTGCAGACCCCAACAGCACCTTTGCACCAAAACGTTGCGCCAAAACAATGGCTGTATCACGAGCGTGATAGCGGGGTGCAGGATCAAATTGTTTAAAACTACTTTCGTGTTCTTCATCGACAACGATCAAACCCAAATCTCTAAAAGGTAACAAAACAGCACTTCTCGCCCCAATGATGATTTGTGCTTTTGGCTTTTTGGCCAATACGTTCTTCCATACCTCTACTCGCTCATTTACCGAATATTTAGAATGAAACACGGCTACTTTTTCTCCAAAATAGGCCTGCAAACGCTCTATGAGTTGAGTAGTTAGGGCAATCTCGGGCAGTAAATAGAGGATTTGTTGCCCACTGGGTAAGAGTTTTTCTATTAGATTGACATAGATCTCAGTTTTACCAGAAGCTGTCACCCCATGTAAGACACAAACATCTTTTTGCTCAAAACTTTTCTCAATAGCGTGCAGAGCGGTTTGCTGGTATTGATTTAAAGATTTTGTCGCATAGGTTTCTCCCTCAAACTCCATGCGATCCCGCTGTAATTCATACAGTTCAAAAACGCCTTTAGTTACTAAAGCCTTGAGCTGAGCTGGCGAGGCTTTTGCGGCTTTTTGTAGCGCTAAGGCCTTTATCGCTTTTTTTTGTTGCGCTTGAAGCGAAAAAAATTGCAAGACTAACTCGCGTTGCTTAGGAGCTCTACTTAATTCTTCCATCAGCGCATTAAAAGCCGATTGGTTTGCGTAGTCATGGTGTAGTTTTACGAACTTGACAAGTTTTGGTGTATAGCGCTCATAAATTTCCTGACGCAAATGCAAAGCGTCCTTTTCGAGTAATGCATGAATAGGTGGTAGTACGGTGCGTTTACCCAATATATCCATAACCTCCTGAATTTTGAGTTCGGACTGATGCTGTAGGGCTTCATAAATCAAAAACTCGTCATCTTTTAATGAGGCATCATCAAGCAAAGCCTTAGGATTGACACTTATAATCGTTTCGCTTTCCAGTAAAAATGCAGCCGGTAAGGCCGCTCGCATCACCTCTCCAATAGCACACATATAATAGGAGGCCATCCAGGACCACAGTTCCAACTGCTGCTGGGTAACGATAGGATGCTCGTCTAAGATGTGATCAATTTCTTTGGCTTGATAAATGCTAGGTGGCTCCAAATGTTTGGCCCCAACAATACCCGCATATATTTTTGATTTCCCAAAGGGTACGGCCACACGCATACCAGGAACTATGAACTTATATTCGGTCGCAGAGACAGCGTAGGTAAAAGCGCGAGCTACAGGGATAGGAAGTATGACGTCAATATAATGGGACATAAGATCAAAAGTAGCTGATGTTCTGCTTTCGCGAAAGCATCCCACAAAAAAAACCGTTTAAGTTATAAACGGTTTGTTAGATAAATAGCCTACTTATTTGTGTCGCTGCCATTCTTGGGTACGAAACAAAAAAGCAATATAGCCTCGTACTTTGAGTACATCAGCATCTTGCTCATCGACCCAAAGCTTGGCATTATAGGTTTTGCCTTTTTCTGGGTCGAAAATCGTACCGTCTTCATACCGATCGTCATCCCACTGCATGTTTTTAATAATGTCCAGACCTATTAAGGGTTGACCCTTTTCGTCTCCTTCACAATAGATACACGTTTTATCGCGATCATCAGGATTTAAAATAGCGACAATCTTCCCGTAAACTTTGTCGTTTTGCGTATATATTTCTACTATCGATTTGGCCTCACCGGTGTTGTCATCAATCGTTTTCCATAGGCCCAACACACGATCATCTTGGCCGTAGCCTTGCATCACGCTGCCTATCAAAAAACATATAAAAAATACTTTGTGTACCATATTTGTAGACGTAAAAAAGGCGAACCGTAGCTCGCCTTGTTGATAAGGTGTAGACTTCTTAATTACCAAGCATATCCTTTTTTAGGTCTTTATCGGCAGGTTTGGCGCCAAGCCAAATTCCAAATAGTGCTTTTTTGAATTCAAGACCTTCGATGACACCTTTTTCTTCCCCGTTTTTGTAAACTACCGTACCACGATTCTTGATATAGGTGATGTCAAAAATATTGTCTCTAGTAATTTCATCACTAAAAAAGCCTTTGAACTTTTCAATTTTTGTTGCCAATACTGAAGTATCTCCATTTAGAGAGGCTTTAAAGCCGTCATCTACAGCATTGATCATTTTATCACTAGAGATAAGTCCAGAAACAATGTGTAGCTTCATCGCCATAGTTTCATCGGCGTTGATAATTGACTTGGCATCGCTGCTTTTACTAGGCAAATACAAGCCGCCAGCATATAAATCGATCCATAATTTTTCTCGTAGGCCAGCACCGTTGAGCACTAAATCAGCGCCTTCAAGAGACATGGTATTAGGCAGGGTGGCATCTCCAACTTCGGTTTGTGCGCCAGCAAGACTAATTGTTAGAACGGCCATTAGCGTTAAAAATACTTTTTTCATAATAGTTGTTATTTGTATTAGGGTTTTAGGTATTCGGGTTTTTGTGAATGACGCGCAGCTTTCTAAGAACTGCATTTAATTCGAAGCCAAGCAATATTAAATTTGAATTTATCCAAATATATAACATCATAATTAAAAGAGCTCCAATAGAACCATACAACTCATTGTAGTTTGCAAAATTATCGATGTAGATACCAAACAAATAGGTCGTCAACATAAACAACAAGGTTGTCATAAAGGCTCCCGGCGAAAAAAATCGACTAGAGCGGCCTTCTTTGACTCCAAAATAATACAAGGTAGCCACCACAGCGTATATCATCACAATAAAAAAGACATAGCTTCCTACACTTAATAAAGTAATATCTGTCGAAGCACTCATAAATTCTTGATCTCTAAGCTCATGTAAGGCAAATTCAAAATAAATTAGCGTCGCGATGGTTATAACCAATAACAATGCCAAAACTAAAGACACCCCAATAGCCACCAAATACTGCCGTATAAACCCTCGATTAATATTGACATTATAAGAACCTTCAAAACCGCTAAAAATCGCATTGACACCATTGGCCATAAGGAGTAAGGCCAAAATTCCTACAAATGACAACAACCCCCCACGTTCGTTGAGAGAAATATCGGTGATAATAGGCTCAAAAAAAGGCAAAGATTGTGCAGGGATGAGTTCATAAATAAAGGCGATAAATTTTAAATCAAAACCCTCTACAGGCACATAAGGAATCAAATTAAGAAAAAACAAAAGCGCCGGAAAAATGGCCATAAAAAAGCTGTAAGCAATCGACCCTGCTCTTGAAGATAAAGCTCCTTCGATGATACCATTGAGATAGGTTTTGACCAAATCATAGGACGACATCCCTTCAAAACCAGGAATAACAATCTTTTGTAGCATATGCACTACATAAGAAAACGGTTTAAACCGCATCAATTTATCTTCAAGGGTTTGGCCAGCCATTAAACAGCTTTTAAACTCAAATCTAGATTAGACACCGAATGGGTCAACGCCCCACTGGAAATATAGTCAACACCACACAAGGCATATTCGCGTATGGTCCCTTCGTGTATCCCACCCGAAGACTCTGTCAAGCATTTATCTCCAATAAGCGCTACCGCTGCTCTGGTTTGTTCAAAATCAAAGTTATCAATTAGGATGCGATACACATGCTGATGATTTTTGAGTATTTCACGAATCTCCTCCATATTTCTAGCCTCGACTATAATCTTTAAGTCTCTGCCTGTTTCTTCCAAGTAGGCTACAGTTTTTAGAATCGCCTGAGTAACCCCACCCGCAAAATCGATATGATTGTCTTTGAGCATAATCATATCATAAAGGGCAAAACGATGATTTTCGCCTCCACCAATTTTGACCGCCCACTTCTCTAGTGCGCGTATACCAGGGGTCGTCTTTCGGGTATCCAAAACCTTAGTTCCTGTTCCTTCTAATAAATCTACAAAGACTTTTGTTTTGGTAGCGATGGCGCTCATGCGCTGCATGGCATTCAAAACCAATCGCTCTGCCTTTAATATCGATTGTGAAGCCCCTTCGACATAAAAGGCAATGTTTCCGTGAGATACCGCTGCACCATCTTCTAATAGGACCTCTATTTTTAAGGCTGGATCGACATAGTCAAAGACCGCTTTCGCGAAAGCAACCCCAGCCAACACCCCTTCATCTTTAACCAACAACTTAGCCTTACCACGGGCAGTTGCAGGAATACAGGCCAAGGAACTATGATCTCCATCACCCACATCTTCTCGTATGGCATTGGCTATTATTCCGGCTATTTCTTTATCAAATTGTTGCTTTGAAATCATGATTAAGAGGGTTTATGTAAAAATAGGAAAAGGAGATAAAACAGGGTTATAAATAACAGTCTTTGTATTTTTGATGAATGAATATCAAATTGCTTTGTATAGGAAAGACTGATGATAAACAGCTGCAAGTCCTGATTGACACCTACAGTAAAAGACTAGGTCATTATATCAAATTCTCTATAGAGATCATACCCGATATTAAAAATGCCAAACACCTTAGTGAGACCGAGCAAAAAATCAAAGAAGGTCAGCAGTTTTTAAAAAAGCTACAGCCTCAAGATCATATCGTATTGCTAGACGAAAAGGGGAAGGAATATCACAGCGTTGGCTTCTCTAAGTTTCTCCAGAAAAAAATGAATGGTGGTTTTAAAACTTTGGTTTTTCTCATTGGTGGACCCTATGGCTTCTCTGATGAAATATATCATAAAGCACAGGCAAAAGTCGCTTTATCACAATTGACCTTTAGCCATCAGATGGTACGTTTATTTATGGTAGAGCAATTGTATCGAGGTTTTACCATTCTCAAAGGAGAACCTTATCACCATCAATGAGGTAAACAATTCTATGTGCGCCAATTAAGCAGTAAATTTTTATCTAAACTTTATGACTCTAAATGTCATAAAATCTATTGTCAGACGTTATTTTTGCACAGACTTTAAGTACCCCATTTTTTTGATGAATACCCAAACACCTACTAGAAAAAAAACTCGCCTGCAATTACTGCATCAATACTACAGTTATACTGGTTTCTACAGTTTTTTAGGCGACGCCCTTAAAAAAGCGCTACCGCCTATTCTCATAGTGATTGGTCTACTTGCGGCGATACACTTTTTTGTATTAGACATCAATGAAGCGCTTAACTACGTCATTGACAATTATTCGAGCTTTTTAATACTCACTGTTTTCTTTCTCTCAGAATCTATTTTGGGAATAATTCCTCCAGAACTCTTTATAGCCTGGAGCGGTAAAACAGATGCTCCCATACTCTATTTATCACTTATAGCTGGCTTGTCTTATGCCGGTGGTATCGTATCATACTTTACTGGTCGCGCTGCCTTAAAAATTCCTGCCGTACATAATTACTTAGATGTCAAAATGGCCAAACACATTAGAAACGCCCGTAAGTGGGGTGGCTTCTTGATTGTTGTAGGTGCGCTATTACCAATTCCGTTTGCTATTTCTAGTCTCGCAGCGGGGATGATTCGATTTAAGTTTAGCTACTATTTACTTTTTGGACTTTTGCGTTTTGTAAGATTTGCTATTTATGGTGCTGCCATTTTTAGTTTGGTGTAACTTTGTGGTATGACAACACTTGTATTTGCCACCAACAATCAAAATAAATTACGTGAGGTTCAGGCCCTGATGCCCGATCATATCCAATTAAAAAGTCTCCAAGACATTGGATGTCATGAAGATATCGTAGAAGATGCAGACACCATAGAAGGCAATGCTATTTTAAAGGCCAAATATATCAAAGAGCATTATGGTTACGACTGTTTTGCAGACGACACTGGTCTTGAAGTTGCCGCTCTTAATGGCGCGCCAGGGGTCTATTCGGCGCGATATGCTGGACCACAAAAAAATGCCGACGACAACATTGATAAACTCCTGATCGCGTTAGCCGTTCGCTTTGATAGAAAGGCTAGATTTAAAACGGTTATAGCTTTCGCGAAAGCGGAAGAGATCTACACCTTTGAAGGCATTTGTGAAGGAGAGATCACTAAAGAACGTCGTGGGGATGGTGGTTTTGGGTATGATCCTATCTTTAAGCCTAACGGTTATCAGGCTACTTTTGCAGAAATGGCGTTGGCCTTAAAAAGTAACATTGGTCATAGAGGAAAAGCGATGAAAATATTTCTTGACTTTATGGCGCAATAAGCTATTTTATTTACTTGTGCCCACAACCACTCTTAAATTAAACCCTACTACCTAGCGCTATTTATTTTAAAAGTAGTACTTTTGCAGCTTGAAAAACCTCAGGGTGAGGTATAGTCAATCTTAGTATTGACATTGTGTTGATCGAAGCAATAGGTTTAATATGTCGTTGCGCTTCCCACAGCACACTAACATATTAAAATACGATTTGATGACATTTGATCAATTGGGCCTTGATGCGCCCTTACTTCAGGCAATTGCCGACATGGGTTTTGAAACCCCTTCCGAAATTCAACAAAAAGCCATTCCTATGTTACTTGACCAGGATCGAGACATGGTGGCCTTAGCCCAAACGGGAACAGGAAAAACAGCCGCATTTGGCTTTCCTTTATTACAACAAATAGACGCTAATAGCAAAACCACTCAAGGTTTAATAATTGCCCCTACTCGAGAGCTTTGTCTTCAAATTACTAACGAAATGAAGCTCTACGCCAAACACCTAAAAGGTGCACGAGTGGTAGCTGTATATGGCGGTGCCAATATTCAAGAGCAGGCCAGAGAAATTTCTAAAGGCGCTCAAATTATTGTTGCCACTCCAGGACGTATGCAAGATATGATGCGCCGTCGTATGGTAGATATTTCAAAACTGAGCTATTGTGTACTCGATGAGGCCGATGAGATGCTTAATATGGGATTTTATGAAGATATCACTACTATCCTAGCAGATACCCCAGAAGACAAATTGACCTGGCTGTTTAGTGCAACCATGCCTAAAGAAGTGGCGCGTATCGCCAAAGAATTCATGGTCAATCCTATAGAAATTATCGTAGGTTCAAAAAATGAAGGTGCCAAAAATGTTTCTCATGAATTCTATATGGTACATACCAGAGATCGCTATCAAGCCTTAAAAAGACTCTCTGACGCCAATCCTGATATATTTTCTGTAGTCTTTTGTCGCACCAAGCGCGACACTCAAAAAGTAGCCGAAAAACTTATCGAAGATGGGTATAATGCTGCAGCCTTGCACGGAGACTTGAGTCAAAATCAGAGAGATTTGGTGATGAAAAGTTTTAGATCACGTCAAATCCAAATGCTGGTCGCTACCGATGTAGCAGCACGAGGAATTGATGTTGATGATATTACTCATGTGATCAACTACCAATTGCCCGATGAGATAGAAACCTATACCCACCGATCTGGACGTACTGGTAGAGCTGGAAAGTCTGGAACTTCTATGGTTATTGTGACCAAAAGTGAAAGTCGAAAAATAAGACAGCTCGAAAAGATATTGGGGAAGAAGTTTGAACAAAAATCTATTCCTGATGGCTTAGAAATATGTCAAGTACAGCTTTTGCATTTGGCCAATAGCATACAGACAACAGAAGTTCATGACGAAATTGACGCGTATCTCCCTGCTATAGAGGAGGTATTAGAACCCTTCACAAAAGAAGAGTTAATTAAAAAAGTTTTCTCGGTAGAGTTTACCCGATTCTTTAATTACTATAAAAAGGCTAAAGACCTTAACCTAAATGCCAGCGCGGCTATCAAAGAAGAATCTGGAGATACTACGCGCTATTTTATCAATGTAGGTCGTAAGGACGACTTTGATTGGATGAAGCTCAAAGATTTCTTAAAAGAAAAAACGGGCTTGGGACAAGACGGTATTTATCGTGTAGATTGTAAAGACAGTTTTTCATTTTTTAATACCGATACAGAGCACAAAGAAAAAGTACTAGCCTTATTTGAAGACTTTGAATTAGACGGCAGACGTGTTAGTGTTGAAGAAACCCAAGGTGGTGGTGGTCGTGATCGGAATCGCGGTGACCGCAAGAGAAGTGGTCGTAGATCTAGTGGAGATTTTAAATCCAAACGTGATCGTGGAGACCGTGGTGATCGCCCTAAAAGAGGGAAAGGAAAATCCTTTGACAAAAAAAGCACTTCAAGCCGTCGCGAAAGTGACCGAGATCAACAACGCGACTCACGAAGAGGTGATCGCAAACCTACCCGTGCGCAACGTGGAGGTGTAAATGCAGATGCTGGAGGAGGAAAAAGTCCTTTTTCAGGAAAACGCAGAAGAAATAGATAAAAACACTGTAGCTGAAATAAAAAAACATCCCCTTTGCGGGATGTTTTTGTTTATAATGAATTCGCATTGACAAAATTGGCGTATTTATTGTTATTATTTTTGTAAAAATGTGCAATCACAGTGATTTTTTCGACAGATTGCATAAATTGCCAAGGCTATGAAAAATCTACTTCTACTCCTGATTTGTTTTTGCGTGACATCTACTGTCTTGGCACAAGAATCTGGGAATACTACTGACACTTTAGAAGAAGGCGTGATAAATGGAACAGTTTTAAGCGCCTCTACCGATAAAGTATTGCAAAACGTCAATATTGTCAATTTAAACAATGTCAAAGGTGCAACCACAGATGATAATGGTTATTTTGAAATTAAAGCAGCTGTAGACGACACCCTGTATTTTTCGTATTTAGGATATAAATCCTTACAAGTACGTGTTAGCGCCGATTGGGTAAAATACGGCGATGTAAAAATAAAAATGACAGAAATAGGTATTGCCTTAGAAGAAGTGGTGGTACAAGAAATCCAACTTACGGGCTATCTCGAAATCGATGCCAAAAAGATTCCAATCTACAATAACTCAAGATATAGTATAAGCGGTCTCAATCAAGGGTATGAAGGAGGAAACAGCCGCCCAGGAGCAGTAACGAGAGTATTGAGTGCTATCTTTAATCCTGCCGATTTTCTTTACAACATTTTTGGTAAACGCCCACAGCAAATGAAAAAGTTGCGCAAGATGAAAGAAGATGATAAAGTGCGTAATCTGTTATCCCAAAAATACGATAGGGAGACCTTGACAGCTCTATTGCAATTGGACCGCAATGACATTGATGCGATTTTACAAAACTGTAATTATTCAGATAACTTTATTATCACAGCTAACGATCTTCAAATCTTAGATGCCATTAGTGAATGTTATGAAGAATACAAGGTATTGCAACAAAGGGATTGAGCGTAGTAATCGATTTACGCAACACTGTGAAGTGCGATTCTATTGCCTTCTGAGTCAATAAAAACACCCATATACCCATGTGTCTCTGAAATTTGTCGTTTTTCGAGAATTACTTGACCTCCTCTATCACTTACCCTGTCTAATACCAAAGTAATATCGCTAGTTTCAAAATACAACAACACACCTTCCTTACTTGGTATGTAAGACTCTTGTAAGATTAACGTCCCTGTAGCAGCACCCTCTTCACCCGAAGGAGGAAGCCAGCCCATAAGTGTATCTCCAAACTGATGCTGGGCTATCGATATTTCAAATATTTCTTCATAAAACGAAATTGCACGATCCATGTCTTTGACGGGAATTTCAAACCAGGTAACTTTCATGAGCTTTGTTCTAATATGCGTTTTAAGTTGCCAAGACCTTCATCAAAATCTTTACCTACAGCCTTATCCATATTGATAAAATTCATCATTATAGTAACGGGAAATTTGTTTTCTCCCTTAATACCCCAAATGATTTTAGTCTTGTCTTGATCTTCTGGATGAAATATATAATAGGCTTCGCTAGTTGATTTGAAGGGTTTTAAAAAAACCATTTGTGTGTCTATGCGTTCGCCTTCTTTTATGCCAGAGATAGTTTGACTTCCCTCTCCTACTTGTTTATTACCCTTCCAACTCGCCTTAAAACCAACGGTACCATCTTGACCACTATAGGTTTGCATCATATTGGGATCCTTGGCTTTCCAAGGCGACCAGTGATCTTGATTTTTGACCAATTTGACATAAGGAAAAACCTCGGTAACAGGTTTATGAATGACAATCGCTCTTGACACATCATATTTTTTTGGCCCAATGGCAGCAAGTATAATAACAAGTGCAAGTAGACCCGCTAGTATGTAAATGGTGATTAACATAGTACGTATGGGTTTCGGTTGTAGTTAAATGTACAAAAAATACCCATTCAAACCGCTTTACACCTCTGACGATCAACCGATTAAAAAGAGATAGTTTAGTCTTCCAATACTTTTACTGTTTTGTTGCCTTGCGTGTGGTATTCCATCGCTCGATAATAGTATCGACATCTTTGATCATCTTTTTGGTCCATTCCATTTGCTTTTTTAGGTAAACCGTATCAGACAATTGCCAATTAACCTCTGATGCTTTTAATTTACTACTAAGGTGCTGTAGCGTAATGGCCGCAGAAACTGAAATATTTAAACTCTCGGTAAAACCAACTGTAGGTATATAGATATAATCATCGGCCTGTTCTAAAACGAGATCACTAAGCCCTTGAGTCTCTCTTCCAAAGAAAATAGCAGCCTTAGCGCTTATGTCAAAATGGGCCAGTTGATGTGCTTGTTTGTGAGGGGTGGTCGCCACGATACGATACCCTTGCTCGCGCAGATGATTGATACAGTCTTGCGCACTATTATGACGGGCAACATCTACCCACTTTTGCGCGCCCATTGCTATTTCTCGATCTATTCGTTTGGTATTGACCTCTTCAATGACATGTAATTCTTGTATGCCAAAAGACTCCCAAGAGCGTATCACAGCCGATGTATTGTGCAGCTGATACACATCTTCGACGGCCACAGTAAGGTGTTGGGTGCGTTGTCGCAATACTTTTTCGAATAAGGCAACACGTCTGGGGGTTAAAAATGATTGAAGGTAAGTGAGTAATTCGTTTTCCAAAGATTTAACAGGTTTAAAAATCCTAAACTAAGAATTCTTCCAGAAAGTGGCTCTGGATTCGATACAATTCTTTCTAAATTTTATTAGATTAGACTGTAAACTATTACAATATCCACAGCATATGAGTCAAGAGAATTCTTCAAAAGTAGTCGTGCTAAGCGGAGCTGGCATAAGCGCCGAAAGCGGTATTAAAACCTTTAGAGACGCCGATGGCCTTTGGGAAGGTCACGATGTGATGAAGGTGGCATCACCAGAGGGCTGGTATGCCAATACCGAGCTCGTACTCTCTTTTTACAATGCTCGCCGCAGGCAATTATTGGAGGTGAGTCCAAATAAAGCACACAAGGCCTTAGTTGCATTAGAGACTCAGTATGATGTCAATATTATCACTCAAAATGTAGATGATCTTCACGAGCGCGCCGGTAGTAGCAAAGTGACACACTTACACGGAGAGCTCTTAAAAGTGAGAAGTACCTATGACCCCAATCTGGTCTTAGATTGGCGCAAAGATTTACAATTAGGAGATTTTTGTAAGCACCAGCATCAGCTTAGACCACATATTGTCTGGTTTGGTGAAGAAGTACCCTTATTAGAAAAAGCCGCTACCTTGGTGAGCCAGGCAGACCACGTCATTATTGTAGGAACGTCAATGCAGGTATATCCAGCTGCAGGTTTAATTGATTTCGCGAAAGCGGAAGCCCAACTCTATTTTGTTGATCCAAAACCCGCAATTTCTTATCGACCAAATCTTAACATATATCCAGAAAAAGCCACCAACGGCATCCCTAAAGTAGTTTCAGCATTGATGAGCTAAAAACAAGCTTATTGCGGTATGGCTTTTAGATCATAAGTAGTACGAACAGCTTTTGCCCAAGTAATCATTGCCTCAATTTGATCGGATGTCAGGTTAGCCTCCTCGTGAGTCCATGTGTAAGAATTTAACGGCATTTCTTTTTCACCTACCTCTTCGATCAACTCGTCGAGTTTATGATCTTTACGCTTTAAAGAATACTCGGACCATTTAGAAAAATCCAAATGTTTTTTACCGTCTTCAATATGCTCGTCTAACCAAAAAGAAACAGGCGCGACATTGGCATACCAAGGATAGGTTGTATGGTCACTATGACAATCAAAACAACTTCCTTCTAGTATGGCTTTTACCTCTGGTACTGGTTTAGTCTCTTCCATAAAAGCGGTCACATTAGCATAACCATTGTCAGATTCATTTCTCTCCGGTCCAAAAAATTGTAGTACTACAAGTACAACTAAGGCTGCTATAAGAAAACGTTTGATCCATTTCATTTTTTACTATTTTTAGAGTCGAAATTTACAAAAACAAAGTGACATCTCAAGCCTTTTATCAGTCGCTCAACTATGTTAATCACAGTCGAGAAAAACGCAAACATTACAGCCAGTTAGTCATCGCTAATCCTGATTATTTGGTCTATCTACTCGATACTATAGAAGCCGTAAAAGATCCTATTTCATGCCGTGCTGCCTGGGTGTTGGAATTTGTTTGTAAAAGTGATTTGTCCTTGTTATTTCCGCATCTAGATCGCTTTTCGGCATTATTACCACTAGTCGAGCAAGATGCCGCTATTAGACCCGTAGCTAAGATTTGTGAGTATTTGTGTTTATCGTATTACAAAGTACAACTGCCACTTACACGTCAAGTGGTACAGCCCACACATAAAGAGCAGTGGGTGACTGCAGGGTTTGATTGGCTCATTACCGATCAAAAAGTGGCTGTAAAGGCCTATACACTCACTTCGCTATTCTATCTTGGCACAGACTATGACTGGGTGCACCCTGAACTTTTGCGCATTATGGACGATAATTATGCTAGTTCAAGCGCTGCCTATAAAGCAAGATGCCGGCATATATTTGCTGCTATCAAAAAGTACCGCGCTAATCGATAAAAGTGGTACTCCACTTCACCTTTTCTTAGTTCAATCCCTTAGATCTGTACTTCTATATATACCCTCATACCCTATTTTAAAGCACTTCTCACGCTTTCGCGAAAGCGAGCGTAGCGAGGTTCACGACCGTAGGGAGAGCGCAGCGGTAAATCGAGCATAGCGAGATTCACGACCAAAGGGAGAGCACAGCGGTAAATCGAGCGTAGCGAGATTCACGACCAAAGGGAGAGCGCAGCGGTAAACCGAGCATAGCGAGATTCACGACCAACGAGAGAGCGCTTTGTTTGCGTATAGCTTTTTATCTACTTAAACAGCTCCTAAGTCCTTAGTTTACGTACTCACCGATTGAAACATTGCTATCCTATGATAGTTTAACAGATCAAATAGGGTAACAAAAAGGAAAGTTGATTGATATAACCATAAGAACACAAAAATGGCGGTATCCGAAAAGCCAGTTAGTAAACAGAGTAGGAATACAAATGGTTATATTATGAAAAATCTCAACATTCTTTGGAGCTTACTCCTTATCAGCTTATTAAGCAGCACACTCGTTTCGGCTCAAGACGATTTTTGTCCTGGGAATTTTTTTGACAATGGTGATTTCGAGATCGGAACACCAACCAACACAAGTAACAATATTACCTTAGCCGCCGGCTGGGATAAAATTTGGAATGGCAGTAGCGAAGCCGATTATTATGACGAAACAAGCTCGGCTATTGGTGGCGCTTCTGGTGCCCCAACGCCACCCGATGGCGACTATGGCAGTCTTTGGATTGACAATCGGGTCTTAGCCACAAGTACCTGGCGTGAAGGCTTACTCAATCAATTGGTAATGCCTGTACCTATTAATACTGGCACCTACTCTTTTTCATTCGATATTGCCTGTCTTCACGGATGGGGCGATGCCGAAATTGGTGTATATGGGGTTTATGATCCAGCCTATCCTGGCCCTTATGTGTATCCAACAGCCCCTACCAGTTCTCATGTACCTACTAATGCCAATTTATATAGCGCTAGTGGCCTACTTCAAGAAATTGATTTGTTAGGTACTGTAATGGTACCTAGTAACTGTGACGATGCCAAACAAAATGTCACCTTTAC
>PAUP01000016.1 GCA_002712765.1 Cytophagaceae bacterium
GGCAGAAATAGCATCAGATACCGTAATATAACTCTTCGTTCCTATTTCGTCTACTACCACATATTTGGGACCGCGTTTAAAGAAATACAAACGCAAACCACTAAGTGTTTCTACCTCTGCTCTCCCTTTTCCTTCTTCGATCAATTCAATCATCTTATTCAGGGTGTAGTTACCTTTTACAATATGATTACCTGCAAATGCTTTTAGTTGATCTTCATTACCTTCTTCCATCATTTCGGCCAAGGCTCCTTCTGGTAAGGCAGCAAATGCTTCATCTCTTGGTGCAAATATCGTATACGCACCAGTATCGACGCCATCTAATTTCTCTTTGTATTCTTCGTTGGCAACGATAGCTTCAGATATGGTAACATGCAATTTTGAACGTGTCAAATTGCTTAATACTGTAGCTCTTGGATTCACAAAAACTTGTCCAAAACGCTTGATCTCTCCCGACTCTATTTTTGCTTCAATCTCTGCTGGCGATATCAAGCCTGCAGCTACGCGTTTTCTCATATCGCGCTCATACTGGTCTGAGGTCTGGGCCATAGCAGAAGTCGTGCACAACAACACAAGAAGTAAGCTAGCAAAAAAAGGTCTTTCTATTTTCATCATAATACTCTTTAATTTATTGACTGCAAATTAACGATATTCTTCGCACTTTTTAGTCTTTGATTTCTATTAAGTTCAACGTTTGTATTTGAATAATGGTATTCGATACAGCAGAAATCAAATACCGTACCATGAGCTAATTATTTTGTAAGAAAAGGTCAGGACTAATCATTGTTTTTTTATGCTAATGTCCTTATCTTTAGGCAAAAAGAAATGCTAGGACAAAGAACGAATATTGAGGACAAATTGCGTCGAGTCCGCAACAGAAATGTAAGCGAGCAAGACCTTATGAATCAAGTGTTTAAGGTGTTGGAAGAGGACCGCTTTCGCGAAAGCAACATCATAAAAACACTAAACGGCGTCACTCAGACCCCGGTTAATCAATTCGATTTTGATCAACTTCAGGCCGACCGTATTTATCACATCAGCCAAATAAAAAAGATCTGTATTACGTATAGATTGCGTTTTCTCGACACCAAATACTTTAAGGGAAAATACCCACAGAGTGCGCTTTCTGAGATAAAATATCTAGAAAACAAACATCAAACCACCCTTGGAGGGTTTAAGATTATTGCACCCTCAAAAATGTTTGTATTAGAAAAAACTGACGACCCACTGTTGTTTGCACCTTTAGGTAATGGTTACTTTTATTTGATAGATCGATGGGGTAATGATTTACACCCACTAAGAAAATGGCTCATGTGGCCTTTTAAAACCTTTGAAACTACCGCCTTTACCGTTTTTTTAGCAAGTATTTTGGCTACATTATTGGTGCCAGACGGGCTTTTTTCTAAAGAACAGACATTTTCTCAGGATATAATGGTATTTTTCTTCATGTTTAAATCTATTGCAGCGGTAGTGATTTTTTACGGTTTTGCCTTAGGGAAAAACTTTAATACCGCAATTTGGGATAGAAAATATGATAAAAGTTAATGAGTATACTGGCTAAACCTAATCACCGTAAAGTATTTATAGGTTCCAAAATTAATGCCCAATTTCTCCAGTCTTTATTGCTGGAATCTGACATAAAAAGCGTCATCATAGATGATGGTGAAAGTGCGCGTCGGGCTGGCTTTGCTATGGATTACACCAGTGAAGCCAAATTGCTTGTAGCCACAGAAGATTACCTCAAAGGAAAGCACATTATAGATTCGGCCACCGATGAAAATGGAAATTTAACCGCTATAGATGAAGAAGATTTGGCACAGCAAGCGATGAGCACAAAAAACATACAACAGCCACAAGACGCAAAAATGCAGTTACCCTACCGCCGATCTACATTTAATCTATTACTCAATATTGTCATCATACTGTATTCGGGATGGCGCTTATCGCCGCTTTTGATGGGAGAATCCTTGCCTGCGTGGCGCATCCTATTAAGCAGTGGCTTATTGCTTTTTTGTGGGTGGACGGTTGTTGCTCATTTTAGGAGCAAGCCCAAGACCTAAGCATACATATCCTGACGTTGCTCTTTGAGCTTTTTGTCGCTCATGTACTCATCAAAAGTCATATAGCGATCGATAACACCCTTTGGAGTTAACTCTATCACACGATTACCTACGGTCTGTGCAAACTCGTGATCATGCGTTGTTAGCAGTACAGTTCCTTTAAAGTTTTTTAGCGCATTATTAAATGCAGTAATAGACTCAAGATCTAAGTGATTGGTAGGCTCGTCTACCATGAGTATATTGGCGCGCTTCATCATCATCTTACTAATCATACAACGCACTTTTTCACCTCCAGAGAGTACATTAGACTGCTTTAAGGCCTCTTCTCCACTAAATATCATTTTCCCAAGAAATCCTCTTAAAAATACTTCTTCTCGTTCTTCTTCGGTTTGGGCATACTGCCGTAACCAGTCTACCAAGTTTAAAGAGGCATCTTGAAAATAGTCAGAGTTATCTAGAGGCAAATAGGACTGCGTAGTGGTAACACCCCATTCATAACTGCCACTATCGGCCTCTTGCTTCCCGTTGATAATCTCATAAAACGCTTGCGTAGCACGACTGTCTTTAGAAAAAAGCACTACTTTATCTCCTTTGTTGAGATTGATATTGACCTTGTCAAATAAAATCTCTCCATCTATTGAGGCTGACAGACCATTAATATTTAAAATTTGATCTCCAGCTTCGCGGTCGCGTTCAAAGATAATTCCAGGATAACGCCGACTCGAGGGTTGAATTTCTTCAATATTGAGTTTCTCAATCATCTTTTTACGCGAAGTAGCTTGTTTGGATTTGGCCACGTTTGCGCTAAATCTGGCGATAAACTCCTGTAGTTCTTTTTTCTTTTCTTCTGCCTTCTTGTTTTGTTGAGCACGCTGACGAGCTGCGAGTTGCGAAGATTCATACCAAAAGGTGTAATTACCGCTGTAATGCGTAATCTTCCCGTGATCAATATCAGATATATGCGTACAGACCGAATCCAAAAAGTGACGGTCGTGAGACACCACAATCACACAATTATCATAGTTTGCCAAAAAGTTTTCTAACCAATGTATTGTTTCATAATCTAGATCATTGGTAGGCTCATCCATAATCAAGACATCTGGATTGCCAAAAAGTGCCTGAGCAATTAACACGCGCACGCGTTGCTTTCCGTCTAGGTCTGCCATAGAAGTGTAATGCAAGTCTTCTTTAATCCCTAAATTGGACAGCATAGTGGCAGCCTCGGCATCGGCGTTCCAACCATTCATTTCTTCAAATTGCGTCTGTAATTCGCCTATACGATCTGCATTTTCGTCAGAGTAGTCGGCATATAAGGCGTCTATCTCAGATTTTACCTCGTACAATGGCTTATTACCCATGATTACGGTCTCTAGTACAGAATACTGGTCATAGGCGTAGTGATCTTGCTCTAAGACAGACATGCGCTTTGAAGGCTCTAAATGCACATGACCAGAGGTGGGCTCCTGTTTTCCAGAAAGTATTTTTAAAAAGGTCGATTTACCCGCTCCATTGGCACCAATAATACCATAGCAATTGCCTGATGTAAATGAAGTGTTTACCTCATCAAATAAAATGCGTTTACCAAATTGGACCGAGAGATTAGAAACTGAAAGCATACGAAATACAGGTTTAATTTGAGCGTGCAAAAATACCTATATTCTGGGACTTTCTCAAGCTCAATTGAGTCTATGATTGTTTTAACGACTAATTAACAATTAGTAGGTGGTGTAAAACTTATTTTTGATTGATTTCTATTAGAGCAAAACGCATGCGGCAATTCAACTTTCTTTTACCCCTAAGCCCTTTACTATTGAGTGTAGCTTCCCTCTTGCTTTTATCAAGCTGCTCAGAAGACAAAAAAGACATAGCAGGAGGTACGTATTTTGGAGGTGAAATTGTCAATCCTAAAACACACAAAGTCACGCTATTTAAAGACAATGTATTAATTGACTCTGTAGCACTAGATGCCAATAATCGCTTTCTATATCAATTTGGTGAAGATTTTGAACCTGGCTTGTATCGCTTTTCTCACGGAGAAAATCAAATTGCCTTTTTAGAAAAAGGTGACAGCCTTTTGTTTAGGGTCAATACCATGCAGTTTGACGAATCGATTAGCTACTCTGGCTATGGCTCAGAAAAAAATAATTTGATGATCGATCTTTTCTTGATGTACGAATCAGAAAATGAAAATCTCAGAGATTATTATCAACAAGGCCCTTTAGAGTTTGAACAAACGCTGGATTCTTTAAAACGGGTAAGAATGGCAAAATGGGAGCGATTTACAGAAAGGAATAACCCATCTCCTGCTTTCGCGAAAGTGGCCAATGCCGCCATGGTCTACGACAATTTTGAACGCAAAGAGAGTTATCCATTCTCGCACTATGGCAAAGACAAAATTGGATTTATACGCAGTCTTCCAGATGATTTTTATAGTTATAGGTCAAAGGTGGACATCAATGACGAAGACCTCTACACCTCCTACTCAACACAGCGATTTTTAAATCGGTATTTTGATCATCTCGCCTTTTTGAGATATGGAGACACAGCCCCTTACAATTCAAACTCCTATATCCACAATGCCCATGAGATGGAAATTATAGATAGTCTAGTCACTGCACCACTTATCAAAGATAGATTACTTAGTAGGGCTACAAGAATTGTAATGGCCAATAACAATAACAGTGAAGAGGTAGATCAAATTTATGCGCTGTTTACCCAATATGCCGTCAATGAAAAATTGAGAGCCGATATGAAAAGGCGTTATGACAATTACAATGTCACCGCCGCTGGCAAACCCATTCCCGACCAATTATTAATCGATGCTGAAGGAAGAATTAATACCTTGACCTCCAATATTAATGCCACTACGGTGCTCTACTTTTGGTCCTATGACAATCAACAACACATGGATGATAGTCATCGCAAGATCGCCGAATTGCGTAGCAAGTATCCAGAAATAGATTTTATTGGTATCAACACCGACGATGATTTTGAACGTTGGAAAAAAGTAGTTGAACAACACCACTTTCCCGCTTCAAAAGAATTTCAATTTAAAGAAACACGTAAAGCCTTAAGAGCCCTTAGTATCTATGTGCCCCATAAGATTATTATCTTAGACAAAAACGCTCATATTTTGAACAGTCATGCCAATTTGTACAACGTTCATTTTGAGTCTGATCTCTTGGCCTATCTCAATATGTAAAACATAAAAAACCAAGCCCCTAGGCCTGGTTTTTTTAATCTGTCTTCTGTTTTATTGCTTAATTTCCTTTTTTGTAATCTGCCAAGAATTTAGCCAAACCACTATCGGTAAGTGGGTGACGCATTAACCCTTCGATAGAAGATAAGGGTCCTGTCATTACATCGGCACCAATTTTTGCACAATCTATAACGTGCATGGTGTGTCTTACAGAGGCAGCTAGTATTTCGGTTTCAAAAGCGTAATTATCATATATATGACGTATTTCTGCGATAAGATTTAATCCGTCTGTTGAGATGTCATCCAATCGCCCTATAAATGGCGAAACATAAGTAGCCCCAGCTTTGGCAGCAAGTAGCGCCTGACCAGCAGAGAATACTAAGGTACAATTGGTACGAATTCCCTTGTCCGAAAAATATTTGATCGCTTTAATTCCATCTTTTATCATAGGAACTTTAACAACGATTTGTTCGTGCAATTGCGCAAGGTGTTCGCCTTCTTTGACCATTTCGTCAAAATCAGTACTAATGACCTCTGCACTTACATCACCATCAACGATATTACAGATATCGACATAGTGTTTTAAGATATTATCGCTTCCTGTAATGCCTTCTTTGGCCATAAGTGAAGGATTGGTGGTTACTCCATCAAGAACGCCAAGGTCTTGAGCTTCTTTGATTTGTTCAAGATTTGCTGTGTCGATAAAAAATTTCATAATTCGCGATTAGTTTTTGGTTTGCTACTGCAAAAATAAGTAAAGAAAATGCCTTAAAATTATACTGAGGTTTAAAAAGCAGTAGCAGTTATACACATACTGTTGATAGTCCAGGTCTACTTTTACTACTTCTCACAAATTATAGTGATTGAGCAGGAGTTTTTCGTACCAAGTATCTGGCAAAATTCGCTTGAGCACAATACTAAACTTTTGCATAAAAAAGCCAACGCGATAATGCACTTTAGGATTCTTGGTCGTGATAATTTTATGAATGACCTTGGCCATGACCTTGGTGTCCATACCTTGATCTACGTGCTCGTCCATCAAAGCTAGGGTATTGCCGTAATTCTGTTTGTAAGGTGAGTTTTCTAATAAGGGGGCGTGAAAACGTCCTGCAGCAATATTGGTAGCAAAGTCGCCTGGGGCTACCGTGGTCATTTTTACATTAAATTCTTTAAGCTCCATGCGATAAGCTTCGGTGGTGATACCTAAAGCTCCCTTGGTGGCACTATAAATACCGCGATAGGGTAAGCCCATATAGCCTGCAATTGAAGTAATATTTATAACAAGTCCGTTTTGTTGTTGTCTCATCTGAGGCAAAACGGCCTTGATCACTTCTAAAGGCCCAAAATAATTAGTATCAAATACATGTTGTACGGCACTGTCTGGAGTCTCTTCTATAGGGCCAGTTATACCCATTCCGGCATTATTCACCAACACATCAATACGTGACTCACGCTGTATTATTTGGGCCACCGCAGCCTGAATCGTCTCCCGCTTAGTGACATCTAGTGCAAGCATATGCACCCCATTTATCAATTCGGCTTTGGGCGTTCTGCTGGTTCCATAGACTTTGTAACCGCACCCTGCCAGATATTGTGCAACAGCGGCTCCTATACCAGAAGAGGCACCTGTAATAAAAACAACTTTAGCCATAGGCAATTCTAATTTGCTGCAAATATCTACTTATTGGAATCGGTCTGCAAATCTAAGTGAGAATTCATCGGTTAGATTGACGCATTTGTTGAAAATACAACCTAGCCTCCCGCATAACACGTGGCGCCATATACAAGGTGGCAAACATCGTAGGAATTGCCATCAGCGCAAAAAAGCCATCTATCAAATTGATCATCATATCTAGAGAAGTCGTCGCTCCCAATAGTATGCTTGCAATATAAAAGTAACTGTAATACTTCTTGCGATGGGCTCCGGCTAGAAAACTCAAACACTTAGTACCATAATAGGAATAGGAAAACAAAGACGATATACTAAAGACAGCGATACAGGCCAGTAAAATATACTTTCCTGTATCTGGCAAAGCTTTCGCGAAAGCGGAAGCAGTCAAACTCACACCATTGGCATCTACGGTTTGCCAGACATCAGTCACTAAAATGGCAAGTGCGGTAAGGGTACATACGATAAGGGTATCTATTGCCGGACCGAGCATCGCGACTAGTCCTTCCCGTATAGGCTGAGCCGTTTTTGCCGCTCCATGAGCCATAGGTGCCGTACCAATACCCGCTTCATTAGAAAATGCACCCCGACGTATTCCTAAGACAATTAGAGCGCCTAAAACACCCCCTAATAAGGGTTCGCCTTTATATTGTGAAGCGCTAAAGGCTTCTGTAAAAATCATTTTTACATAACGGGGCACCATGTCGATATGACTTCCCAAAATCACTAAGACAGCAAGAAAGTAGAGCGCCACCATAAAGGGAACCAACTTGGCTGTAGTTTTACCAATGCGGTGAATCCCTCCCAAAATGACAATAGCAGTAATTATAACCAAGAGCATTCCAATACCAAGACTGGTGTAAAACGTTACTTCTACCCCGTTAGGAACTAATACAATATCATTGATGGCCTGTGTGAGTTGATTGACATTAAAAACAGGTAAGGCACCCACGAGTCCCGCTACACTAAAAAATGCCGCTAGGGGTTTCCAACGCTTCCCTAATCCTTCTACGATAAAATACATCGGGCCACCTTGAACTTCGCCAGCACTATCTTTACCTCTGTACATGATAGCCAGAGAACCTGTAAAAAATTTGGTTGCCATACCCACCACTGCCGAAATCCACATCCAAAATATTGCCCCAGGGCCTCCCACGGCTATGGCTACAGCTACTCCAGCAATATTGCCCATCCCAACTGTAGCACTAAGAGCTGTGGTTAAGGCTTGAAAATGACTAATATCACCAGGATCATCAGGATCGTCATACTTCCCTCTTAATACCTGTAAGGCATGTCCCAAATATCGAAATGGCAAAAACCGAGAGTAAAGCAAAAGAAATAATCCTCCACCTATCAAAAGAATAAGCAATGGCCATCCCCATACCGCATTGGCAAAAGCCGCAATACTTTCATTTAAGAAAGAGGGGGTATTTTGAGTAAAACTAGACATACAACTCAATACTATCATATCGGATATTGATCAATAAGGTTAGGGTTGTTATTGACGGCTGCTATGCGTTTGAGGTCAACATTCATTTCAATAACGGATCCGAAGTAACAAAAAATAAATTTAACCTATATTGCGAGGCCTAAATCTTCCTCCTACCCCTGCGTCACTTTGAAAGCATGTACACCCTTTAGCGTTTCACTTTGCCACATTTTTATATTGGGGCTGCTATGGGTCAACCATAACGCAGTAGCGCAAACCGATAATACCTATTTTATACTTCCCGAGCTCCAACTGGGTAAGACGATGCCAGCCAATCAGTTTTTTCCAGAGACCAACCTGCAAAAGTCATTTTTCTTATCGATAGCAAATGACAATACCAACAGAGACCAAGAGTGGTTATCACGTCTTAACAGACCCTGGACTGGTTTGAGTATAGGATTTACCGATTTTGGAAACACTCGGGCTTTAGGTACGGCCATTAGCTTGATGCCTTTTGCAGAGTTTGATCTATTTCCTAGCAAAACCCGGCTAAAATTACACCTAGGTCTTGGGGCTTCAAGGTTTACGACCAAGTTTAATCAAGTTTCCAACCGCTTCAATCGCGGGATAAGCACAGATTACAGCTGGTCATTTCGTTCCTTTTTGATCTATGATATTTTTGCTCGTAATCCTGGAAGTCTACGCTTGGGGGCTGGGTTTTTTCATCAATCCAATGGACATACCAAACTGCCCAATCAAGGTTTGAATTCATTTTTACTGAGTTTTTCTTCAAAAATAACCCCTTATCCAGACCGCCCACCTATACCTAAGACAGCCTACTCGCCGCTTCAAAAATCACGACAGTATTATTTGGGCCTACGCATAGGAATAGGACAACATGTATTGACCTATGACGACTTTTTATTAGAAGATATAGAAGATTACAACCAGCCCAAAGAAGTCTATGCTGTGGCTCTATCTAGCGGAATCGTTATTAATAGATTTTTAAAAGTGGGCGCAGGGGTTCACTATCGCTTTTATGAACACTATTACGATTATATCGTTAAGACTAAAACCCAGCCTTATGCGAGGGCTCCTACAAGAAATGCATCTAATATTGGCATTTTCTTTGGCGGAGAACTTTTGTTGAGTCATGTAGGCTTAGAATTTCAAATGGGCATCAATTTCTACAAACCCTTTTATGAGGAAGAATGGTTGCTCAATGAAGAGCAACTCAACTGGTATTACCAATTAAAAAAACATATCCCAACAAGAATGGGGTTAAAACTCTATGCGCTCAACACCAATAACAATCCAAAACACAACGTCTTTATAGGTGCCCATATCAACGCCAACCTTGGCCAGGCCGATTTTACAGAATTGACTATTGGTTATGTGAGACGATTATCTTTTAAGAATTATTGATTCAGGTAGGCCAAGACATTATTTTCAATTCTGGCTTCTATGTTTTCTACATCCGCTTTCGCGAAAGCTTCACCTGTAATATTCTCATACAACTCGATATAGCGCTCGGAAACGCTTTGGATATAGGCGTCACTCATCACAGGTACCGATTGACCTTCCAAACCTTGAAAACCATGCTCGATAAGCCATTGACGCACAAATTCTTTTGACAATTGTTTTTGAGGTTCTCCCTTTTGTTGACGCTCCTGATACCCATCGGCATAAAAATAGCGTGAAGAATCTGGGGTGTGAATCTCATCGATGAGTACGATAGTGCCATCGGCGGTTTTTCCAAATTCATATTTGGTATCTACAAGGATAAGGCCGCGCTCTTTAGCGATTTGTGTACCGCGTTCAAACAGTTTTTTAGTATACTGCTCGAGCACTCGATAATCTGATTCAGAAACAATGCCTTTGGCGAGTATGTCTTCTCTTGAAATATCTTCGTCGTGATCACCCATTTCTGCTTTGGTGGCTGGAGTGATAATTGGCGCTGGGAAAGCATCATTTTCTCTCATCCCTTCAGGCATTTCCACCCCACAAAGTAGGCGTTTACCGGCTTTGTATTCGCGAGCAGCATGACCACTCATATATCCGCGTATCACCATCTCTACTTTAAATGGATCGCAGCGATGCCCTATGGCAACATTGGGATCTGGTGTTGCAATAAGCCAATTGGGTACGATATCTTCGGTGTCTCGCATCATCTTGGTAGCAATCTGGTTAAGAATTTGACCTTTAAACGGAATTCCTTTAGGCATTACCACATCAAAAGCGCTTAATCGATCTGTGGCAACCATCAACAAACGATCATCTTCCAGGGTGTATACCTCCCGCACTTTGCCTTTATACAAATCCTTTTGTCCTGGAAAATTGAAATTGGTGTCTATTATGGTGTTCATCGGTTTGTTAGAGCTTGATTATTGATCGCAAATGTAACAAGGAAAATACATACTTTCATCTTTAAAGAACCTAAAAATACATCGTCAAACGAGCATAACTTGACGCTAGGTAGCAAGGCTTAGCATAAGTATTTAAAAACAGACCTATTCTCCCTGTGTTTTTGCTTGTGGTGTTAATTTCTTCAGTCCTTCTTTGGTGAGGTATTTGGTATACATCCCCCCTTTAATGGCATTAACATCAAATTCGATGATAAAGGCTTTATCGTCTATGCGTTCAATTAATCTGTAAGTTCTTCTAATATCGATGCGATTAATCACGGTGTGGATAATTTCCTTTTCGGCTTGAGGCCCACGTTTTCCAAATCCTCCTGAAGCCTTGTAAAGGGTCGTTCCTGTACCTATTTGAGATACTAAGGCTTCATTAATCATTTGATGCTCTGCCGATACAATCATAAGCCCTACATAGTCTTCAAACCCTTCTATCATTAAATCGATCACCTTGGCAGTTACAATAAAGGTGAGGATAGAATACATGGCTATTTCTACAGAGAGCAAGAGGGCTGTAATCGTAAAAAGAATTCCATTAAAAAACAGTATGATTTTACCTATACTAATGCCCAGGCGTTCGTTTAAAAAGATACCTAGTATTTCTGAACCATCTAATACAGCGCCATTTTTAATAGTAAGACCTATACCTGCTCCCAAAAACAATCCGCCAAAAATGGCGATAAGTAATTTGTCATCGGTGATGGCTATAAAGTTTTCAAAGTGAATCATTACCGCTAGTGCAATTATAGACAACACCGATTTGATAAATATACGTCGGGACAATTTGTGCCAAGCAATAATCAAAAAAGGGATACTCACGATTAATAGTAATACCGAAATATCTACAGCATATAGTTCACTAAGTAAAATGGCGATTCCGGTCACACCACCATCAAGAAAATGATTGGGAAGCAAAAACATTTTTAAGCCGATACTTGCCAGTAATATGCCTAATCCTATTTGGAGTATCTCAGAAAGTAATCGCCTCATAAATCGTCAATTTTGGTATGCTTATATCATTGACCCAAGGCCATGTATTACAGCAAAGCATCAAGTAGCCCAAATGGGTTAGTCGTCATTGGATTTCATGACCTCTTGGGCACTTTGATAACTTTGTAATAGTTGTTCTTCTTTGATTACAATATCTGTCATAGAAACTGAAAGAAACATCAACATCTTTCGGGCCGATTCTGGATTCATGTTAAAATCCATACTCATAAGACCAGTTAGTAAAATATTGGTAAAGTTTTCGTAGGCCCGCTGTTTGGTATAGACGTTATTTAAGGCTTGGAGCTGCTCCAATGGAATATTGTTAATTAAACCGGTTTGAGTGCCTGTTTCAAATGCACTGTTTGAAAGTGTCAGGGTGTTGAGCCCTCTAAAAAATGTAGGTTTAAATTGACTTAATTCTCGCTGTTGCAAATAATATCTTGTAGTATCTCGTAACATCTTGTGATAATCTATGACGTTGACAATACGAGATTGATTGGTTTGTACCTCTGACGAAATAGTGGCTAGCAATTGATTGGCCTGTTGTTGCTCCTTGCTGTTTTCTGACCAGCTCGATACGATAAAGCCCAAAAAAACACCGATCATTACAGTAATGATTTGTATGACCAAATCACCTATTTTATTTTTCATTATCTACAGATTTCTTAGTTAGTAGCAGCATTATAGTTCTTAAATACCAATGTACACTGATTGTAGTACACGATACTACCAATTTCAATTCTAAATGCCTATTGTCAACCCAAACTGTCGCATTATACAACACTATGATGAGACTTGCTTAATTTCTGTTTTCTATGGCCTTATAAGCTGCGATCATTTTTTTGACCAACGGATGACGTACTACATCTTTATCGTCCAGATAAATCATGCCTACCCCCTTAACATCTTTTAAAATAAGTAAAGCTTCTTTGAGCCCTGAGGTAACCCGGCGCGGCAAGTCAATTTGCCCTGGATCACCTGTAATCATAAATTTGGCGTTGCGTCCCATACGGGTGAGAAACATTTTCATCTGAGCATGCGTGGTGTTTTGTGCTTCATCCAATATCACAAAGGCATTGTCTAAAGTGCGCCCTCGCATAAATGCCATAGGTGCAATTTGTATGACGCCTTTTTCTATAAAAGTGTTGAGCTTTTCGGCAGGGATCATATCTCGCAATGCGTCGTACAACGGCTGCATATAAGGATCCAATTTTTCTTTTAAATCTCCTGGTAGAAAGCCCAAGTTCTCTCCTGCCTCAACTGCAGGACGTGTCAATATGATACGTTTGACCTGCTTTTCTTTTAATGCCTGAACAGCCAAAGCTACCCCTACATAGGTTTTACCGGTACCCGCTGGGCCGATGGCAAATACCAAATCATTTTTGCCTGCAAGCTCGACTAACTTGCGCTGATTGGCGGTTTGTGGTTTTATAAGCTTCCCACTTACCCCATGTACAATAGTATCCCCGCTGGCGGCAGAAGTTTCGTATTCATCCTTGGTAAGACTGGTCAAAACTCTTTCTATGGCGTTTTCGTCCAATTTGTTGTACTTCCCAAAATGATCTGTCAACATGGTAAACCGACGGTCAAATTCTTCGAGTAGTTCCTGATCTCCGTAGGCTTTGATCTTATTGCCTCTGGCTACAATTTTGAGCTTAGGAAAATAGCGTTTTAATAATTCAATGTTGGCGTTGCGTTGTCCAAAAAATTCTCTTGGATTGATTTCTGAAAGTTCAATAATTAATTCGTTCAAAAGGCTGTCGGTTTTATGTAAGGTACTTCAGTAAATTATTATAGCTTTGTGCTTGTTGCTCAGATAAATTTCTATCGAAAACATATTTTGAGACAACAACAAATTACGCAAATATTAAAGGTGTACAACATCAGAAACACCTTGGGTTATAAAAATTAATCAACAATTCTACAAGAGGATCTTTTCGCGTAAGCGTAAGACACTTGACGGTTATGGCAATCATTACTCTAACTACCGATTTTGGCGAAAAAGATCCCTTTGCAGGAGCCGTAAAAGGAGCGATTTACAGTGAGCTAGATTCGGTCAGAATTGTGGATATCTCCCATTCGGTATCGCCATTTCATATTACTGAAGCGGCCTATATCATCCAAAACGCGTATAAAAATTTTCCCGAAGGTAGTATACATATTGTAGGTATTGACAGTGAGCTCACCCCAGAGACCAATCACATTGCCGTCAAATTGGACGGTCACTATTTTATTTGTGCCAACAATGGGATTATATCATTAATTACCAAAGATATTGTGCCTACAGAAATGGTTCAAATCAACATTCACAATCGCATTACTACAAACTTTACTGTGCTGGATGTTTTTGTTCAGGCGGCTTGTCATATTGCGCGTGGAGGTACCCTTGGGGTCATTGGCAAACCCCTTACCCAAATAAAAACGCTTACGGGCATACAGCCTGTTGTCAATAAATCTCAAAAACAAATCATAGGCAATGTGCTCTATATCGACAATTATGGGAATGTAGTGAGCAATATTACGCGTAAGCTTTTTGAAGAGGTAGGAAAAGGTCGTGCCTATCGCATTGAAGCCAGAGGCACAGAACTCACCAAAATCTATAACACCTATAGTGAAGCCATCAATTTTGGGATCGAAAAAAGCCGACGAGAAGAAGAAGGTAAAAAACTAGCCGTATTTAACTCGGGAAATTATATAGAGCTCGCGATTTACAAAAGCAATCCAAGTACGGTAGGCAGTGCATCAAGCCTTTTGGGGCTTACCATCAGAGACGCGATTACGATCAATTTTGAAGACTAAAAAATTGGCCTACTTCACATGAAAAGAAGAAGAATTTCGGTGCTAATTGAATACGGATATTATATGCTAATCCCAATTGCTCTAGTTGGTATAATCAACATAATAGCTATACATTCAAAAAAGCCAATTAATGTATCTGTTACGGTTTGGTTGGCATTAGCCTTTCTAAGCATTCTTTGTGTTGCTTTTTATCTCATTAGATATCTTATCAGGACTAATCCAAAAGTTAAATTTGATCAAACCACCCTTTATTATGGCCAAAATGAGGTGAAACTAAAAAGTGTCTCTTCATTAAAAATGACTGGCACATACTTTATGAATAGGCACAAAATAAAAATATGCTTCATAGATGCTGAAGGAGAACATTTATCTTTCACATTCTATCCTAGAATTTTATATCTCAATATTCAAGACCTAATACGTACCATTGAAGCCCAAAATCCCAACGCCAAACTACAAAAACTATTCAAAGGCCCTTTTTTAATTGAAAAGTTTAAAAATTAAAACGACCCCTACAACGTATACGATTTACCCTTGGGGGCCTATCATATAAGCCTTAGTCCTCCATAAACTCCTTGAGTTTACGCCGTTCCCAAGAATCAAAAAACTTCAAAAGCCTAAAGGCGATCAATCCATGCACAAGGACCGCCAAACTCCAAGGAATAAAACCCAACATATTATACCATACCGACTTATTTTTAAAACAGATAAAACAAATACGATAGTCATTTAATGCCCCAACAAGCACTACAGTCATCACAGTAAAGTAGATGATTAGATGGAGATAAAAGGCTTTGAGCTGTTTGACCTGATCTCTGGCACGCTCTAATTTGAATTGTTCTTCAGTCATTATAGCTGGATTTAAAAGGATTCATCATCCATTAATTCTCGGATCTTACGCTCTTCCCAAGACTTGTTAAAAATAGGGCTCCACCCAAAGGCTTCGGTAGCATGACCTACGATGCCAAACCCCCACCCTACAATCGGGAAAATAGCCCAGGGAAATGAGGTAGAAATATAATTGAGCCAGATAAAAACAAAAAACATGATACCATAAATCGCAAAGTGTACATAAAAGCCCTTAATCTTTTCGACTTTGGCTTTGGCAATACTGTATTTCTTATCGGCTATGTAGGTGGCTCGGGCTTCTCTCATGGGTTGTTGCTGTGTCAGCATAGGAATACCCACCCTAAAATACTGCTGATCTTGTTCTATTTTGACCTGACGATCGGTAAGTAGAAAATAGCGCTGTTTGATATTTTGTAACCCAACCCCACTACTCTTTTTTAACACCTTTTTGGGCTGAATATTGTTTTCGACCACTAGCTGTCCATGCTGTTCTTTGATCTTTATTTTGAGCTTTTTGGTGGGCGTTACCATGTTGTGCTTGACCGCATTTTCGAGCAATAGCTGTAGCGAAAGCGGTACCACCTTGGCTTCGGGATTGGTCGCTTTAGTAGGAATATCGATAAGAATACTATCTTCAAATCGCATTTTGATCAAATTCATATAGGTGCGCGCAAAGGCCAATTCTTCATCTACAGAGACCAATTCTTTATTTTTTTGTTCTAAAACATAACGGTATACCTTGGACAAAGAGGTGGTAAACTTTTGAGCCTGTTGTGGGTTTTCATCTATAAGGCTGGTTAACACATTGAGACTATTAAACAAAAAATGTGGATCTAGTTGGTTTTTTAAGGCATCAAATTTGGCCGAAGCTGTACCTGCAATAATTCGAGATTGTGTGACCTTGCGCTCCTGTTTGCTCTTCCAATAGTAAAAAGAATAATAAAGTGAGACAGCAACCCCAGCAATTACCAAGGATTGATAGTATTGATTAAAACTCTCATTGCTGAGAAATTGTTCAAAAGAAACTTCTTCTATCACCACGATGATAAACAAACGCAGTACAAAGATGGTCATGGTTGTCACCACTAGACTTGACAAAAGCCCTACACCCACATTGCGAATACTCCAAAACCCCTCTTTAAAACGGCTTAGCAAGGCAGTAAACACCCACA
This sequence comes from Cytophagaceae bacterium, assembly GCA_002712765.1. Classification (GTDB taxonomy): domain Bacteria; phylum Bacteroidota; class Bacteroidia; order Flavobacteriales; family Flavobacteriaceae; genus Dokdonia. Next base: position 16,579 of record PAUP01000016.1, read on the forward strand.
TATTGACCATATACAAGGACACCGAAAAGAGTTGGTTCATCCAGAAAAATTCCCATAATCTACTACTTTCCCACTGCTGTCCGGTCATATTTTGAATAAGACCCGTAGCCACAAAAATGACAATCCCTAACAGAAAGGCTTTAGCAAGTTCTTTGAATAGTCGTTTCATGGTCTAATAGCTTATGATTTGCAGCGTTCCAATACCTCGGCAGCACGATCTTGACCAAAAAATGGATGAAAGGGCGTGGCTGGCGTAAAGGTAGGGAAAAGTGATATGGCGCGTTCAATTTCTTGACAGTAGGGAGCTGTAGAAGTTCCAAAAAAGGAGGCAGCGCCCATATCCCATTCGGCTTTGGCTAAAATGAGCATAGGGTTATTGGGCTCTAAGGCCAATGCGCCTTCGTATAATTCGGTAACTTTAGGAGACAAGGACATTCCATATTTCATGCCGTCATGTGCTACCCAAATCGTATGTAATTGTGCTTGGAGGTATTTTATATACACATTTTCAGAGGTAAAACTATTGGCGGTATTGAGAAACTCTTGAGCTTTTGAGGTCTGAGCTTTTAACATGGCTTCATCCCGCTCTTCCCATGTATTCCAAATTTTTAGAATCTCAGTTTGGGCCACATAATAGTAAGGCAGCCAATTGTCTTTTTCGGCAGTGGCGATACGCTGAAAAAGATTAGAAGCCTCATTATAGTTGTTGGCTTCTAGTAACTCTAAGGCTTTGGTCATTCCTTGTTCGTACTTTGATTGAGCTAAGGTGATGCTGCTACATCCGATCATTAATAGGACAATGAGTGATTTCATGAGGTCATTTTTTCTTGACACAAAGATGAAGTGTCTTACGCTTTCGCGAAAGCATAAGACACTCAACTGTCATTTTTAACGACTGAATTGTAAACAGCAAGCGGTCTCATAACAGCAATAGACGCAACACTTCTATTGCCAATGATTGGAGAGACCACTAGTCATTGATCCCCCAAGTACCAATATGCGTACGATTACCTAAACTGTATCCCAATTTATAGTCACCCCCTTTTAGAAGTGCGATCACTTTGCCTGGGGCTGGAATGATATTGTGTTTATGAAGCAATGTATTGTAATTTTTTACCACAGCAGGGGCTAGAGCTTCACCATTTATACGCATCGTATCTCCGTTGATCTCTAACTTATACTCTTTTTTGAGATCACTCATATTTCCCGCTGCTTTCATCGCCTCAAAAAATTCGAGAATACGGGCGTTCGCATTTATTACTAAGATGTGATCGTACAATTTATAAAAGGTAAAATAGTCAGAACGTTCATAGCCGTGGGTAGCAAAGATGTTCAAATAAGCACCCTCGGTCTGGCGATCTAATTGTTGTCCATTAACATACATACCCGTATTGTCTCTCACAAAGATCAATTCGTTGTCTTGTGAAATAAGCGCGTCTTCTTCTAGTGCCATAAGTAATGCTTGCTGAAAAGCCGGCCATTTCCATCCATTTCTATTCTGAGCTTTGGTGGTGTCGTAAAAGGTGGCTGGGCTTTGCAATACTTCTCGCACTGCATCATCCATCCCTCCTTTGGCCGCCGACCGCAGTCCTGCTTTTTCGGCCTCAAGAGCTATTTTTCTAGCCTCACGCTCTATGCGCTGGGCGTCTTCTCGGGCCCGTTGGGCATCTCTTAAAACGCGGTTGGTAGCTACATTAGCACGCTCTTTGTCACGATTAAGACGTTGTTGCTCTATTTCGAGGCGCTGGGCATCACGCTGTGCTTGGCGTTCTAATCGCATGGCCTCGATATGCATGCGATTGGCATCACGACGCAAACGATGAGCCTGGCGTTCTAAGCGTTCGACCTCTTCGGTCTCTGCATCTTTACCCGTAATGATGGCCTTTGTCTTGCGTCCAATTTCTCCAAATTTTTCAATGAGTTCATCAGAAGCAATTTCTTTGTCGATATACATTTGTAATCGATCCTTACTCAAGCTTATCTCGTAGACTTCTTCTCCATCTGTATTGGCTATCCACTGGGTTTTACCGCCTTTTTGAACAATATTTCTAGATCCCATTACCTCCATCAAATAAGCGAGCAGTTCTGGAGATACTTTCTTTGGGAAATTGGCTTTTAAACTATAACGATCGTCTCTATTGGTAACAGAAAATGAAATATTTTCTCCTGTACTGCTATCACTAGAATTGATAGACACCTTGTAATTACCACTAGTAGAAGACAATGTCGTACTAGGCGGTTGTGGTGGTTGGGGCGGTTCGGGCATAGTCTGAGCTGTACAAAGATGAAGCCCCGTAATAAGTAATGCGATGGCAATATTAATGATTGTTTTCATGTCTATTCGTTTTTAAAACATCAGCCCTTGAGCGATGTTCTTTGATTAAAGATTGATTTTAAAGGTTAAGCCGACCCCTCTGGTGCTTTCAATAGCAATGCGATCGTCTTGATTAAAATATTTCCGAAGCCGACTGATAAAAACATCCATACTTCTACCCGAGAAAAAGTCGTCGTTTCCCCATATAGCCGTAAGAATGGTTTCTCTTCGGAGCATCTGATTTTTATTTTTGTAAAAAAACTGAATCAGTGAAGCTTCTTTTTCGGTAAGGTGCTGCAGCGTAGTACCANAAATAAGCTGGTGGTTCTTAGGATCAAACTGATAGTCTCCAATGGCATAAATGGCTGTGTCAGTNTGAATATCGTTAGTTATAGNAGCGCCTAAACGCNGGGTTCTTTTTAGAATATTTTGAAGNCGTAANACCAANATGTCTGCCTCAAAAGGTTTGACGATATAATCATCGGCTCCTAGTTTTAATCCTTGTATGCGATCTTCTTTTAAGGTACGAGCTGTCAAAAACACAAAGGAAGCTTCAGGATAGCGGTCGATCACTTTTTCGGCTAGGCTAAAGCCATCCATTTTTGGCATCATAACGTCAAAAACACCTATATCAAAAGGAGTGTTGTTTTTGAACGCTTTCGCGAAAGCGGCGAAGGCCTCCTCCCCATCTTTGGCCCAAACCACTTCAAAGTGATGAATCTCGAGATATTGCTTGAGAATACTCCCAAAATCAATATCGTCTTCGGCCAATAATACCCGATTTGTTTTCATATTTATAGCGGTAAAATGATATTAAAACTACTTCCTTGCCCTAGTGTACTGCTAAGGTGTATGCTCGCGTGATGCGCTTGGATGATTTGCTTGGTAAAATACAATCCCAAACCAAGGCCTTTGACATCGTGAATATTGGAGTCTACAACCCTGTGAAACTTCTCAAAAATAGCCTCCTGCTCTTTGGGTGATATCCCTATGCCGTTATCTGCAATTTGAATGTGGTATTGATTATTTTTGACCTTAGTGTTCACCTTAATCACAATATCCTCCTTGGCGTATTTTACAGCGTTCTCTAGTATGTTTAATAGAGCGGTAGTCATGTGAAAACGGTCTATACGCAACAATACTTCTGGGGCATAAATCTCTTGGATGAGGGTCATTTGAGCGTGTTGGTGGGACAGTTTAAAATCCTGAATAACGGCATTAAAAAAATGGTTATCTACCACACTTTCTTTATGTAAAACGAGCCTCGCCCCGTGTATACTATTACTCAATACCTGATCGATAAGTTTTTGAAGCCTTGTGTTTTGACGTACAATTATGGCTAAAGTATTTTCAAAAGCAGTTGCGTTGTTTTGTAAAGCAGGGGTTTGTAGACTTTTGGTCGCGACGGCTAAGGTGGCCAATGGCGTTTTTAACTCATGAGTTATGTTGTTGATAAAATCTGTTTTTACATCGGCAATTTTCTTTTGTTTGATCAGCCCCTTGATAGCATAGTACAATAGTCCTATCACAAAAAAGAAAAGTAGTATTGAGCCTATTAGTAGTACCGCCATACGTCCTAAAACGATACTACGCCAATCTTTAATGAGCATCATATTGGCCGAACGGATTTCCAAATCATAGGTTTTTGTCAATACCTCATCACCTTGGGTGGTGATGTATTCTTGCTCGCTATACCAACGGCTATTGTCGTTATTGACCGCCTCGTCATGGTCAAAATTGGTTCCAAACAAAACCATGGGCGTTTGGGAGGTATTGTGATAAATAGTATCCAAAGTTGTATTCTCATAAACAACAATAGTTTCTAAGCTACGGTGATAATCTACCTCAAATCCTAAATCTAAGGCTTCGAGTTCCTGTTCAAAAATGGTAGTATATAGCAGGTTTAAACTATCGGCTTTCTCTTTTTGACGACTTAGGACTTCGTTTTTTGAGATGCGATTGTTTTTATAGTCTGAAATGTGTAGGGCCAAATCTTCACCCCATCCTTCAAAATACAAAGAGTCCAAGAGCTCGTGATCATTGATCTTTGATACCAAAGCATCGGTTTCTCTAAGAAAGTCTTTCTTTTTGAGAATGTAGGTATTACCGATCAAATAAGCCTGAATGGCCGATAGTGCGACCAAGGCCACGATCGAAACACCAATTAATAAAGTAAACTTTCTTTTCATCTGATTGGATTCTACCCTCCAAAAATAGTAGGAAAGCCTGTGGCGCACCAATTTTAAGCAAGCATTAACCCTGCATTAACCGTTAATTCACGCTCATCCCTTTGAGTTGAAGACTACGTGCAATTTTGTAAATTTATCTTTTAACGGTCACCACACCTGTATTAACATAACGACTACAATGATATGGCCAATAAACTGTATCTTGAAAACCGCAATTAAAATTACCCATACGATGAGACTTCTACTACTAGCCTTTTTAAGCAGCTGCCTCCTACAGCTCGCTGTGGCTCAAAACAGTGCTCCAGAGATGGTGGTTCAAGCCAATCTTGATGCCTATAATGCCCACGATCTAGCAACCTTTATGTCCTATTTTTCTGAAGATGTTACTTTGGTCGATTTTAATAGCGGCAAGATCACGGCTAGGGGTATAGACGAAATTCGAGCTATTTACGAACCTTATTTTAAAGCTTCTCCTCAACTACATTCTACCATCTTAAAACGCCTGGTCTTTGACAATAAAGTGATCGATCACGAATCAATAACTGGGGCAAGAGGTAATCCTGAGGCCTTTGAAATTGTACTCATGTATGAGGTATGTGGCGACAAAATTTGTAAAATGACAGTAATCCGCAAATTATAAGTATGGCAGCTGTCATTAGGGTAGCCTCCCAGGATCCTCGTTTTGCAACATTAGTAGCCGCGCTAGATGCAGATCTAGCGGTCAAAGATGGCGATGATCACGCATTTTATAATCAATTTAATAGCAGTGCTGCCCTTACCCATTGTCTCATTTATCAGATAGAGGGTCAAGCCGCAGCTTGTGGAGCTTTTAAACCTTATGATAAGCAAACTGTCGAAATAAAACGCATGTATACCCATAAAGACTTTCGCGAAAGCGGGATCGCAACAGCCATTTTAAAGCATCTAGAAGGTTGGGCAAAAGAGTTGGGCTATAAAAGATGTGTGCTTGAAACTGGCAAAAGACAACCAGAAGCGATAGGCTTGTATCTCAAAAATGGCTATAACATAACCGCAAATTACGCCCCGTATATCGGTGTTTCAAATAGTGTATGCTTTGAAAAAAGAATATAGTTTGATACGCTTTCTATTGCCATACTACCGCTATGTTTAATAAGACGCTTCATGGTTTCTCGACAGCAAAAGTAAAGGGCAGATTAGAGATTCTACGTATCTTCGCTGCGTATAACATAAGCCCTATTCTCATGCGTTATTTCCTGTGTTTTTGTTTTTTCCTGTGCCTTAGCTCCTTGCCCGCTCAAGTGAGTATTCACGAATTGGACGCTGATACACCAAGTACCGATACCATGGAGTTTATAGAACTCTTGACAGACAATCCAGACACCGCTCTTGACGGATATGTATTGGTGCTGTTTAACGGTTCTGATAATGGTATGGATCAGAGCTATTTTAGTTTAGATCTAGACGGTCTTACCTCTGACGCCAACGGTATTTTGCTCATTGGGAGTAACGATGTCTCTCCAGTACCCGATTTTATACTTTTTGACAATACCATCCAAAATGGTGCCGATGCAGTGGCGGTTTATCTAGGAGATGCGACAGATTTTCCAGACGGAACTCTGGCCACAACGACCAATTTGATAGACGCCCTTGTCTATGACACCAATGATGCCGATGACACCAATTTGCTTGCGCTATTAGGAGAAACCACACAAATTAACGAAGGTGGTAATGGTCCTTCTAGTGCCAATTCTATACAAAGTGATCTTATGGGTGGCTATACCATAGCGCCCCCTACCCCAGGAGCTTTAAACGATGGCAGCGGTATCGCCTTTATCGGTTTGGGATTTTCGGTGGCCCAAGAACAATATGATGAAGGCGCTCAAATTGATATCGTTTTTACCGCAGACCAGGTACTTACCGAGGATGTTACTTTCGATTTTAGTTTGACCAACGCTACATTTACCACCGCAGATTATACAGGACCTACCACGGCAACTATACTCTCTGGTAGTACTACAACGACCATAAGTATTCAAATTATAGACGATGCCGATAACGAAGGAGATGAAGAAATGCTCATTTCTTTTGGGCCGCTACCCTCTGGATATAAACGACTTAATGACAATTTGATAGTCAGAATTGTAGATAACGATTTTACCACAGCCGCTTGGGGAACACCCTTGGCTCCTACTTACGGCCAGATAAGCAGCACCCAAGCTCCAGATTATTACGATCCTATAGAGGGGCTATCTGAAGATGCGCTCGTACAGGCGTTACAAGATATAATCGCCAATCCTGATGTGGTACGCGCCCAGTCCTATGCCGATGTGATCGACATTTTAATACAGGCCGATCAAAACCCTGAAAATAGCAACGAAGTATGGCTGGTCTATACCGAACAACCACGTGCCAAATTAGATTTTCAAACCTCAGGAGGTAGTAGCGTCGGGCTTTGGAATAGAGAACACACCTACCCGCGCTCTAGGGGCGGTTTTGATGATATCGAGGCCGATGAAATTGCCGATGGGATCGATGTCTTTTTCCCGACCAAAGCAGATTCTACAAGACATGCCAATAGCGATGGTCATGGCCTGCGCGCTGCAGATGGACCAGAAAATAGTTCTAGAGGAAATCAGGACTATGGCGAATACAGTGGCCCAAGCGGTACTCAAGGCAGCTGGCAAGGTGATGTGGCTCGAAGTATTTTCTTTTTATCGATTCGGTATAATGGCTTGGAGGTAGTATCGGGCAATCCTTCCAATAGTACGGTAGGACAATTAGGTGATCTTGATGTATTGTTGGATTGGCATCGAAATGATCCTCCCGATGACTACGAAATGAATAGAAATAATATCGTGGCTCAATGGCAGTTTAATCGAAATCCTTTTATCGATCTTCCTGAGCTCGCCGAATATATCTGGGGAAACAACGTAGGTGATCCCTGGATGAATCCGTTAAGTGTGACCGACACTGCAGAAATAGAATTCTCACTTTATCCCAACCCTTCTCATAAGCGCTTTAGGGTTGTACGTAATTCTGAGCATGCTACCTTGACCATTTTTAATATGCTGGGACAAGCTGTCTTTAACCAGCATTTAGACAATGATTATATGGTTCAGCATGATCTTGACCCAGGTATGTATATCGTCTCTTTAGAAAACGAATACGGCAGCAAACAACTACGCCTTATTGTAAAATATCGCTAACTCACTGTTAATTAGTATATTTAGGCATTACTTTATCGTAAAGCTCTCCCTAAAAGCTACTACACGAGCCACTGCTTTTTAAAAAGTGGTGTCTCTAAAGCTATGATACTATGTCGCTATCTTCACTTTCTACCAAAACCAAAACCTATATAGGCGTAGCAATGGGAATACTTGGAGCCATCCTCCTTTTTTATTTGCTCATACAAACGGCAGAATGGAAAACTGACGAGGTGCTCCAACCCTATCAAAACGCAGATATGCGTCTAGATAAAGCTGTAGCGAACTACACACCAAATCCTAGTTTTATAAGTGCCTCAAAATTTGAGGTAATCAAGACCCAATACGACATAGCACAATCTAAAAAAGCGCATAATCTAGAAATTATCGAATTGATGAATTCCTATTATTTTGCCTCTACCATGCTGTTGCTGGGCTTATCTATTTTGTTAGGTATTTTCGTACTTCAGATATCGGGATCTGGTATCGCAAGTAAAACCCATCGGTTTAAATCTTTTTTTTATACCACCTTAGCCTTGACTACATTTTTTGGAGTCTTAATCAATGTGATGAACCACCAAGAGAATATCATTGTCAATAAAAATAGCTTTTTATCCTATTCGGCGACACAGCTGCGTATTTACAATTTTTTGATGACAGAGGGTAGCGAAATTGACGAGCTCGCTATTTATGAATCTGATAGTACTCTGGGTATATCCAATAGGGTCAAAGTGAACGCCTTTATAACCTCGGTCACCAAGGACATCAATAAAACCAATAATATCTTTCTTAAAATTACTCATGATAAGATCAAGGATTACAAAGAGATCGTTACCTACGAAGACTAACCGCTACTAGAGCTTCACGCCTAATCCAAAAGCTACTCGAGGCCCGTCATCGCCTACAAAAATGCCAAATTGACCAGACATCAAATCGACAGCATTGATCCAAAAGCCTCCACCTACATCAGTATGCCAAACATTGCTACTTTCACCATCGTTCCAAACGCGACCTACATCCCCTCCTGCGTATAAACCTATTTGAATAGGTAATAGCCCTGTTTTAAAGCGATTAAAACTATAGCGAATATCGCTACTGGCTGCAAAAGATGATTCTCCGGTAAATCGCTGATTTCTGTATCCTCTCAACCCGCTATTTCCTCCTACCACAGCACCTTGGTAAAATTCAAAATCGTCGCCTAGATTCACTTGCCCTTGAAAAAGCGTTTTGAGTACCCACTTTTTGTTTCGCGAAAGCGCATTGTAAAAACCTAATCTAGGTAAGATATACCCGTATATACGATCGGTGTTGTCGAGATTCATTTTTGTACCTAAGGCCAAAGAAAAATCCATTCCACGCGTAGGGTTTGCAGGATTATCGGCATTGTTATACGAATAACCGGTTTCTAAACCTGCAAATTGCTGGCCTTCAAAATAATCTGGAGTAGGCGGATCAAAATCATTGGAGATAAAGCGATTGGCGTTTTGCTGTACTTCGACAAATTCATACATCGCTTTGGTAAAAAAGTGACTTCCATAAGGGTTGCGGTGGGCTACACCAACACTAGCGACATAATTTGCGGTTCTTACCCGATTGTAGTCCAACCCTAGGTCATCCTGATTATTCACACTCTCATTACTAAGGCCAAAAAAGTTTCTGGCATAGCTCTCATTGGTCGCTCTCCCACCCAGGGTGAGATCCCACTGACCCAACGCATTAGAAAAAATCCCATTATAATTGATATCAAAACCATTTGTCGCAAAATAATAGCCCGCTTTTACGATGTGCTTTCTGTAAAAAGGATCATTTTTAAAACCTTTGACGGTAAAGGTATTTTGTAATCCAATAAAGAAGCCATCATCCGGATTACCCCCTATCGATGGCAATAGCGTATTATTATACACTATCCCCTTATTAAAATCATAGGTGTTATGGACATAAATATTAGAGCGCTTTAGGGTGGCTCCTTTGATTTTTTCGTAAGTATTAGGCTTGGTCTTATGTTCATAGATTTTCACCTTTCGACCATTTTCAATCCTATAGACATCATTGTTTTGCCCGCCAATAATTCTAGTAAAAATAGGCTTGCTTTCTTTTCCGCTTACGCGAAATTGATCATCGTCATCTAAACCGTAGATCCAGAGTTCTTTAGTCACTTTAGGGTCAATTAAACGATCGACAAATGGCGGTTGGATGGCATCGTCTTTTATTCTAGAAATCTGTACACGTGTACCCTCCTTCTCTCGAGTGATAGTAAAGTAATCATCCTTATCTGTTCCTGTTAAAATGACAAGGCTGTTGAGATGTTTATAATAGCGACGCGCAATATCGGTAAGGGTATTTCTTCTTTGCTTGAGTTGTGATTTGACCGCTTCCCATTGGGCATTCTGCACTTCGATAGGAATGGCTTTAAAAGCCTGATCAATAGCCGTATCGGTAAGGTTGGTTTCAATGTGTTTGGCTTGCTTGAGCCAATCGTCCAAGGTTGAATTGGCCAGCAAGGCCCTGTCCAGTTTTATTCCCGCACTATTGATCCAGTTGACATCTTTAAGCTCACCACTATAAGTTTGGAACTGCTGCGCAGGAGGAATAAAGAACTTTATGATATCTAAGAAACGACCGTCATAATTAGAAAAAACCTGATCTCTGTCACGAGGTATGGGCTTATAAACAATCTTGTCATCGCTTTTGTCAAATCGGGCCCAGCGCCATTGATCGGTATGTCGATCCCAATCGCCTAATAACATATCAAACAATCGAGCTCGTATAAAAGCATCTTCATCGACGCTATACTTCTCGTCATCTCGCAAGTTCTCTAACAAATCTGAAGTACTTTCAATTTGATCGGGCAAACCAAAAGAGGCCACATCTACAAATCCATTATCAGGGCGTTCTTCGATCACATACAATTCGTCACCATACTGGGCATTGTACTTGCCCAAGGCAGGGTGTTTTGGCATCCAGACCAATGTAGGATTGGTATGATAAATACCTACCGCATCAGCTAGCCCTCCTACAGACAGGCTCGCAAAGGGATGACTCGCAGTATAAAAATCGAGGATGACGTCTTCGGTAAAGGTTTCTCTAAATTCATCCTGTACAAAATTGTCTTTAAACACCACCGTTTGTAAAAATTGAACCGCGCTTTTCTTGACGGCTCTAAGAGCAAAATTTCTTCCATCTTTGGTCACCAAACGCAAAGACCGCGTTTGATGGCCACCACCCTTTCTATCGACACTAAAACCACCCATAAAGGTGTCTAGCGTGACAACAGGCACCTCTAATTCGGTACCATAAACTTTACGATAATGCTGACCCCAGAAACGCTCGTAACGCTTAGACTTGTTTGTAGCCGAAGTGTCATAAACTGTTGCTTTGATCGTAGGGCTAAACCTTGTTTTTAAATTGGAGGTGTCATAAAGCGTATCGGCAGGGTGTACAACCGTACTGTAAATCTCTTTAGGGACACCCTTCTCGGCGCTGTAATATCGGGCTATGGAGGCACCATTTTTTAGGACTTCCAAAACTGCTAGCCCTTGACGACCATAGGCAAACAAACCGTCATTTCCTAAAGCGACCTGACTCTCTCTAGATCCTGATCCACTTACGATTTGCTTGATACCGTTGTGGTCTATATATTGTAAATTTTGATCATGACTAGAGACAAAAATGGCTTTTTGAGAATCTATAGCCAAGGTTTGTAATCGATCCATTAACTCATTGTATCGTTTATTGTATCGATCTTGTATCGCCACGCTTCCTTGCAGGCGAACCTGAGCCGCCAAAGAGCCTAAAACAGGTAAAGGCAGACCATTATCAAAAGGGAAAAGGTGCTGCTGTAAACCATACTTACCCCCGTGCGACCCGTTGGTAAACATAGGGTGATGCATGGCCATGATGATGGTTTTTTCATTGTTCTTTTTTAATTCATTTTCGATTTCTAAAAAGAAGGCCTTTCTGGTCTTTATATCGCATTTGTCGTTTATGGTAGGATGATTATCCCAGTTTGCCAGATACCACTGAGTGTCAAGCATAAACAAAACAATATCTTCAGATACGTCAATTTCTTCTATAGGACAGCCCTTTTCGGGTTGAAAGGCATCATTGTTATCTAAGGCGTCTTCAATAAAGTCTTCTTGTCGTTCGAGCCCTTTGAGACCATCACTATACCAATCGCGGTTTCCAGGCATAAAAAAAGTAGTGCCTTTAAAGTCTTCAATTACTTTTACTTGGGCTTTCAGACGTGCAATGGCTGCATCTCTGTGTTTAGATTTTTTAGAAGGTAGCCCTTTGCGATAACTATTATTGCCCAAGAACAATGTATAATCCTTTTTTGTTGCTGTGCTATCGAGTAATTTTTCGAGCGCTTTCAGTGCAGGTGTAGAAATTTCAGGGTTGACATGACCGGCATCTCCTATAAAGAAAAACCGAGAAGCTATTTGATCTTCTGAAGTCAAAGGAACACGTACTTGGTCTTCTTCACTATATTTTAGTTCATAAGTCGCACAACTTGAGAGCATAAGTAATACAGCGAGAAAGACAAAGAGGTATTTTTTATACATATACAATTATTAGTGTTATTTTAGGAGAAACTTCGAATTCTGATATATGTCGTCAATTATTGATAGAACTGACCAATTTGTTAGTACGTTACTGGAAGAAAAACTTCCAAAAACCTGCATATATCATAATTACGTCCACGCCAAGCGTGTTTATAAAAGTACAAAAGAAATCGCTGAGCATTCTAACTTGAATGATTCAGATATGAATGTTATTCTCATCGCTGCGCTCTTGCACGATATTGGGTATGTCTACGGTAGCGAAGACCACGAAGCCAACTCGGTAAAAATTGCCCGTCCCTTTCTGGAAGGAGAAAATCTTTCACAAGGCGACATTGCCAAAATTGAGCAAGCCATTATGGCTACCAAAATGGAGGCCGAACCCAAAACGCTACTCGATAAAATACTACGGGATGCAGATGCTTCACATTTTGCCAAAGAGTATTTTGAAGAGGCTAGTGAATACCTGCGTCAAGAGTTAAAAATTCAGGACATCGCAAACTATTCTATAGATCAGTGGCGAAGTTGTAATATAGAGATGTTTACGCGTATGCATCACTATTATACCCCCTACGCTATCAGCCATTGGAAACCTGTAAAAGAAAGCAATCTCAGCAAAATGCTCGAAGCGCAAAAAAAGCGAAAGAAGACAAAAAAAAAAGAAAAACTAAAACTTAAGATCAAAGACGAGAGTCCAGAGAAAGGGGTGCAATCTATGTTTAGGATTACCCTGAGAAATCATATAAAACTCAGTGACATTGCCGACACCAAGGCCAATATTTTATTATCGGTCAATGCGATTATTATTTCGTTATCTCTTGCCAATCTCATCCCCAAACTCGACAACCCCTCAAACGCTTACTTGATTTACCCTACCGTAACTCTTGTCGTGTTTAGTGTGATTTCTATGTCGCTTTCTGTATTGGCTACACGTCCTAATGTAACCACTGGTAAATTTACGCGTGATGATGTGGTTCAAAAGAAAGTCAACCTGCTCTTCTTTGGAAATTTTCACCAGATGAAACTCGAAGAATTTGAATGGGCCATCAGTGAAATGATCAAAGACAAGGAGTATATTTATTCCTCTCTCACCAAAGACCTGTACTTTTTGGGTATTGTGCTTCAACGCAAATACAAGATACTACGCTTCACCTATACGGTATTTATCATTGGTATTATCACTTCTGTAGCCATGTTTGCCTATCATTTTAAGGCCCAGGATCCCACGGCTCAAGAGGTTATCAAAGACATTACCACGATGCTTAGTTTTTGATAGCTTCCATCAAATCTTCATAGGTGTAATAGTTCTTTTGCTCTCCCTCCTTTTTCTTGTATAAGACTTCAACTCTAATGGCTTTCAATCCTGTTACGGCCTGAAGATCTTGTAGCTCTAGGATCTCAACCTGTTCTCCTAGGTACTTCTTGGCTTGTAAAAATTCAATATATCTCAAGTATTCTTGTTCATCCTCTTTTTGACTGTAAATGATGGTTAGTTTTCCCTTTTGAGTAATACGCTCTTCGGTACCCTTAATAAAGGCCTTGTCTACTCGTTTTTTGACCACTTCATAGCGCGCATTATAGGTGCCATCTACGTCAAAACGCTTTTCATCCATTCTAAATCGCACCGATAAGGAGGTATTAAATACCAATATCATAGAAGCTACTTCAAGGGCGTGTGGTAGCTTTCGCGAAAGCTTATAATGCTCATTCTCCATTTCACACATCACCTGTAATTGCCACAATCGTAGGTTATAGAGATAGATCTTATTAAAATTATTTTCTCGAGTAATTGACTCGCCAATATACATATTGTGTTCTACGCCATCGGTCTTAAAACGTTCAAAGAAATGCGGATACATCTTTTGGGCTGTCTTTTGCTTCTTATCGAGCAAATTAGCCATCCTTCTGTTAATAATCATCACAGAGTCGTCATAGGCCTTTCTGTTCTCATAAATAAAGCCCATATCATTCTCCAATCTATCGAGATAGGCCTTTATAAGGTCTGATAAGGTCTGATCCATTTTTCTAAAATGATCAAATAGCGGATGCAGATCATTCTCAAAAAAATCGAGTACTCCGCGCTCACTATCAACCATGAGCTGATCGTTTAATTCTTTATTAAACGAGCTAATTCGAAATTGAATTTCTTCATAAATGGGTAAAGGCTCTACATCTATAGCCCTGTCCATGATCTCTTTGGCCAAGTTTATCTGCAAGAGCAAATCTTCCTTTACTGCCTCGTTACGCGCATGAGAAGAGCCTTTGATATCTATTTGTCCAAAAAGCGGATAAACATCCGTAAATACGATATCTCTAAAAGGTACAGAAGTATCTCCTCCTTGCTGGGCATAAATCACTCGTTTGGCCTCTTGTCTAAATTTCCAATACACACTTGGGTGTATCGAGGTACACTCATTCTGGATGATTACCTCTATCTCATTTTCTGCCAGTTCGCGTTCACTCAATATCGAATCAACCAGATAAGGCATCACGTCCAATAGCTTGTTAGCATTGATACTATTAAGTTCATATTTGTTAGGCGATACAATTTCAAAAAGTCCTAAAAACTCATCTCCGTTGATGAGCGGCGCCAAAATCGCACTTCGAATACCCTGATCTAAAAAGTTTTTGTACAAATGCACGCTTTGGTCATAAGCGTGAAATTTTTCAATATCTGAGACAGCAAAAAACTGCTTTTCTAAAAATATCGTTTGATAAGACCCCGAGCATAGAGCGTCCTTGCAACTTCTATTAAATTTACCTCCTAGAATAAAACTTTTAATCTGTTTATCTGGGGCTCTTTCAAATTTCTGTTCTTCGGCATTAAAAGTCGTGTATCCAACCTGTACTTCTTGAAGATTAAATATAGAGCGAAAAATATCTTGAAAGTTCGACATAAAATCGCTGTCAGATTTGTCGTATTTGAGCAAGCTTGTTTTAAAATCAGAAAGCGATACATCGGTAGTGGCATCGTAGAGATTGGCTAGTACAAACCCTTTGAACTTCCAACTTCTAGGCGGAATATGTTGTTTCCACAAGGCAATGTTGTCAAAATTATCTAGTAATTCGGCAACTACTTCTTGGGTAATCTCTGGGGCATTTTCACCAGGACTAATAGCAATGTAGTCTCCGTTGTACAACATGCGATAATGTCTAATAATTCCTTCTTTATCTGGGATGTCATAATAAAAGGGACGCCTAAAGTCAATATTGTAACCCAAGTGCATCAATATGATGCTACACCCCATAATGTAGGTGTGATCTTCATTAAAATTGCTAATTTCTGGTTGAAAATTCTCTCCAGCAGCGGCAATAATATTTTTATATCGTTTTGAGGCCTTTATAATGCCCTCATTAAAAGGCAAGGATGCTATTTTAATTTCGTTATTGGTTAGAATTTCTGAAAACAAATCGGCTAGTAACAGGTCAATTTGAGGCTGTAACTTGGAAAGTGCTTCTGGAGAGTCTATCCCGTCAACTAATTGGGGATGTGCGTGAGCAATCTCCATAACGCGTTCTGCTCTTTGCTGAAGCAATGCATCTTCTGATGACAAATGCGCCTTATAATCCTCCAACAGTTTTTCAAAACTGATGTGAATCTCCATCGGAAAATCTTCATGTAAAAAAGCCATACCCCATTCTTTTAACGTACCATATTAGGAAAAACCTTCGCTATTTCCCTTCGACAGATACTTAAGTATTTGACGTTTAATACGTATTTTTGTTACTCAAATTTACAACATTATGAGAAGAATTGTTCTAGGGACCTGTATCCTATTACTTTTAGCCTGCGACAACAACAAAACAACTGGTATAAGCGGTAGCGCCGTAGGCATGCCAGATGGTTCAGAAATTTACCTACAAGAATTAGGGATAAATAATAAAATGATTGCTGTAGACACGGCAGTAGTTACCAATGAAAAATTTGTATTTACCAAGCCTCAAGAGGGTAAAAACAAATTAAACATTATAACTACCGCAGACGCTGAAAGCCGTCTACTAGTCATACAAGATGGAGAACCCTTACAAATTACTTTGTATAAAGACAGTCTATCTTCTTCTGTGATTAAGGGTGGTAAAGACAATATGCTTTTTTATGAGTATGTCAAAAGTAATCGAGAACGCAATAAAGAAAAAGGATTATTGATTCAAGCCCTTAGAAAGGCACAATCAGAAACCGATGGAGTGATGGTAGCACAGTATCGCGAATCATTACAACAAATAGATGCCGATTTTATCGCAGAGAAAAAAGAGGTGGTAGAAAACAATGATCAATCTATGGTTGCCATTATGGCGCTTTCTGATTTGATCAATGCCAAGGTACTCACCCTAGAAGAAACCGAAAGATACTTTAAAGGACTAGCCTCTGATGTGCAGGCCTCGACAGTGGGTCAAAGTGTAAAAAAATACATCGCGCGTCAGAAATCTCAAAAAATTGCAGAAGGCCTAGCGAGTATCGGTAATAAGGCCCCAGAATTTTCGGCCCCTACTCCAGACGGTGACGTATTGTCTTTATCAGATACCTTAGGCGAGTATACCATTGTTGACTTTTGGGCTTCTTGGTGCAAACCTTGTCGTATGGAAAATCCTAATGTGGTAAGAGTGTATAATCAATATCATGACAAAGGACTTAATATCATTAGTGTCTCCTTAGATCGACAGGGGCAAGAAAGCCGTTGGAAAGAAGCCATCAAAAAAGATCAGATGGATTGGTATCACGTTTCTAATTTACAGTACTGGCAAGACCCAATTGCCAAAGCCTATGGCGTGAGATCTATTCCTGCCACCTTTTTACTCGATAAAAACGGTACCATTATTGCCAAGGATCTAAGAGGGCAACAGTTACAAGCCAAAATTCAAGAACTCTTGGGTAGCTCTTAAATCAAACACTACCACAAATAAAAAAGCCAATCAAATGATTGGCTTTTTTATTTGGAAGAATAGTAAGCTATGTTATGCCCCAAATGCGGCAGCAACACCAGCCGATAATCGTTTGTAGGTTCCATTTTCTAAACGATCTCTAATGGCATCAAAAGCATCGAGAGTTTCGGCTACATCCTTTAAATCATGTGAAGCCGTAGGAATCATACGTAAAAGAATTAAGCCTTTTGGAATTACAGGATATACTACTATAGAACAAAAGATCCCATGATTTTCTCTTAAATCTTTTACCAAGGCCATAGCTTCAGGTACACTCCCTTTTAAATACACAGGTGTCACACAACTTTGTGTGGTACCTATATCAAAACCGCGATCCTTTAAACCTCCTTGCAAGGCATCAACGTTTTCCCACAACTTCTGACGAAGTTCTGGCATGGTGCGTAGCATGTCCAAACGTTTAAGCGCTCCAACGACCAATTGCATCTGCAAGGACTTGGCAAACATCTGTGAACGCAAATTGTATTTTAAATAATCTATAATTTCTTGGTCGCCTGCAATAAAGGCTCCAGTACTTGCCATAGACTTAGCAAAGGTGGCAAAGTAGACGTCGATATCATCTTGTACGCCCTGCTCTTCTCCAGCTCCCGCTCCTGTGGCACCAAGAGTACCAAATCCATGAGCATCGTCTACTAAGAGTCTAAAATTAAACTTTTTCTTTAAGGCAACAATTTCTTTTAATTTTCCTTGTTCTCCACGCATACCAAACACGCCTTCAGAAATCACTAAGATTCCTCCACCGGTTTGCTCGGCCATTTTGGTGGCGCGCTCTAGGTTTTTTTCGATACTGTCCATATCGTTGTGCTTATAGGTAAAACGCTTACCCATATGCAAGCGTACTCCATCAATAATACAAGCATGCGAATCTACGTCGTAAACAATAATATCGTCTTTCCCGACAAGGGCATCAATGGTAGATAGAATACCTTGGTATCCAAAATTTAATAGATATGCAGCTTCTTTTTGTACAAATGCTGCCAATTCATTTTGCAGCTGTTCGTGTAATTCTGTATGACCACTCATCATACGAGCTCCCATAGGATAAGCAGACCCGTAATCGGCAGCTGCTTGAGCATCTACTTCTCTTACTTCTGGCCTATTGGCAAGTCCTAAATAATCATTAACGCTCCAAGTGATTACTTCTTTTCCTTGAAACTTCATTCTGTTAGAAATGGGTCCTTCTAACTTTGGAAAAACAAAATATCCTTCGGCAACCGAAGCCCATTTCCCTAGGGGTCCTTTGTCTTTGTAAATCTTTTCAAATAGATCCTTCATACTCAAATTTTCAAACGAACTGCAAAACTACATAATTATTAAATGCTTACCTAATTCAAAATAAGAAGCAATAGGCACAACCAAAAAAAACTTCTGTAGTGCTACAGAAGTTTTTTTTTAAATCTTGACAAGCCTCACTATGACCTATTTTATGTATTCAATAGTTTGAGCTGCCTCTTCATTTTGACTGTCAAAGAAACCTTGGTCTCTCATCCAAGTATCACTGTATACTTTACTCATATAACGGCTCCCGTGATCTGGAAAAATCACCACAACTTTACTGTCTTTATCAAATACGCCCTGCGCCGCCAATTGTTTTAATCCTTGAATAGCAGCACCACTGGTATACCCGACAAAAAGTCCTTCGGTTTGAGCAATTTCTCTAGCAGAGTGTGCGCTCTCTTCATCGGTAACTTTTACAAAAGTATCGATACAATCAAAATCTGTGGCTGTGGGTATTAAATTCTTACCCAAACCTTCAATACGATAAGGATAGATCTCCTCGGCGTCAAATTCTCTGGTTTGGTGGTATTTCTGGATCACAGAACCATAGGCATCAATACCAATAATCTGTACATCCTTATTTT
>PAUP01000017.1 GCA_002712765.1 Cytophagaceae bacterium
GGTAACCGTCAAAGCCAAATTACTGCCTATAATAATCTTATCATGCAACGGGATAATCTTTTGATATCTAGTACTCCCCAAAACCCTGTGGTTGTTACCCTAGATACCGAGCTTGCTAAGATGAGGGCTACCATTGAAAGCGGGATTCAAAATGAACTCGCTTCACTACAGATCAAATTGAACGAACTTCAGGGGCAAGCTAGTGTGTACAGTGGGCAAATAGCTTCGGTTCCTGGGCTTGAAAAAACAGCACGAGGGATAGTGCGCCAGCAAGAGATAAAAGAAGAATTATACCTTTACCTACTCAAAAAGCGAGAGGAGACAGCTATTTCTATGGCGATCAATAGTGAGAATGCTAAGGTCATAGATGAGGCAATTACCTCACCGTCACCTGTATCACCTAAACGTGGTTTGATTAAACTGATCGCCGGGATATTAGGATTTGTGGTAGTATTGATCATCATCTATATCAAAAATTTATTGGATGTAAAAATTCATAGTAGGTCTGATGTCGAACGGCTTACACGTCTTCCAATACTAGGTGAATTGCCTTATGTTGAAGGAGAAGAAAACCATGTAATTACCAAATACGATCGCTCTATTCTTGCCGAGTCTTTTAGGATATTGCGTACCAATCTCGATTATTTTACCAGAGCCAAAGATGGTGAAAAGCGCAATGTTGTTTATGTGACCTCAACCATTAAGGGAGAAGGAAAAACCTTTGTTGCTTTTAACCTAGCAGTTACTTTGGCCTCTACGGGTAAAAAAGTACTACTGGTTGGGGCCGATATTAGAAATCCTCAAGTGCATCGCTATATGGATTTGGCCTCTTCTACTATTGGCCTTTCAGAATATATGTTTGACACATCAGTATCTACTCAAGACATCATTACCACAAAAGAGATGAATGGTCAAATCTTTGATGTGATTCTATCTGGGCGTATCCCACCCAATCCTGCCGAGCTATTCTTGAATTCTCGTTTTGATACCTTGATCAATGAATTGTCACAAGGATATGATTATGTAGTCGTAGACACCGCCCCAACGATGCAAGTTACAGATACCTTGCTCATATCTCAGTATGCAGATGTGACTATTTTTGTGACGCGTGCCGAGTACACTCAAAAACGATTGCTACAGTATTCTAAAGACCTCAATACCGAAAATAAGGTCAAAAACATGGCCTATGTGGTAAATAGTGTCAAGTCTAATAACTTTGGATACGGTGCCAAATATGGCTATGGCTACGGCAATGAAGAGGATGGTTTTTGGCAAAAAATGAAACAGTTTTTGAGCGGTAAATAAAAACCGAAGATCAACTAAAACTCAGTATGTTGTTACGACATAATAGTTGCAATGCGGGTTGTTGTTTTTTGCTTATTTGTAATCCAGAGAGTAGTTCCAAATGACTTAATTTATGCGTGTCGGTTCCTATAAAATCGTATTTGCCATCACTCAATAATTCAAAAGCAGTCTTTTGAACTGCGCTACCATAGTGTTTACTTAAGGAAAGCGCGTTGAGTTGTAACATACAGCCTTTTCTTTTGAGATCGTCAAAGACCGATAGCGATTTGTGATAAAAGGCATAACGTTCGGGATGTGCAAGTACAGGTGTATATCCTAAAGAGGTTATCTTAAAAACAAGTTGGTCTAGATGTATGGGCGGTTGGAAATAGGACATTTCTACCAGTAGATACTTATCTTTTAAAGGCAAAAGGGTGTCTGAGTCGAGTAATTTCTCAAAATTTTCATCGAGCATATACTCAGAGCTATAGCTCAAAGCTATAGCTTCTATCTCGTTTTCTATTTGCTTATAGGCCTGTGCAATACTTTCTGGGGTATTGGGGTATACTTCGCCCATCGTATGTGGGGTTGCGATAATTTTTTTAAACCCTAAGTCTTTATATTTTTTTAGCAGAGAGATACTTTGATCAGCATTGGCAGCCCCATCATCAATTCCTGGTAAGACATGACAATGGATATCTGGCATATTTTCCATGCTATCTAAGACAAATACTTTTGGTTTCCAGAACTGAATCATAGTATAAAAATAATCTAAAAATCGGCAAAGGCGCTAGTTAAACTATCTTACTTTTGTGGCAAACGCTATTTATGAGAACTTTTGTTTTAGTATGGGTATGTACGTTTTTGAGTGCCACGGCCTTTGCACAAGATTGGGATTTTTCTGGGATGGCTCAAATTCAAGGATTTTATGCCAATCAAGAATTGCCTTGGTGGATGTATACCAATTCCTCAAACACACAAAATGCCAACACAAATGGTTTGGGTTACGCTTTCGCGAAAGCGCAAACCGAATACTCCAATGGGGTTCGACTCGAGGCTGGCGTAGGGCTGATGTATAGAGATGGTTTTACCGACCGTTTTCAACGCAGTGAGCTCTATCTGCGTTTTTCCAATCGTTGGCTTAAAGCGACACTAGGAAGTGCCAATCCAGAAATTGCTTTGGATGGCTTGTCATCTACCAACGCAAATGTGCTTTGGTCTGGGAACAATCGCGCTATCCCTGGGCTTTTGCTTGAATCACCAAGGCCAATCCCATTGTGGTCCATATTCTCTTTTGAGTATGCGCTGGGGCATTATCTGCTCAATGATGATCGCTTTGTCGACAATACGCAAATCCACTATAAACAAGTAGCCATTACGGCTCAATTGAGTGCCAAAAGCAAAGTAACGGGTAGTCTTCACCATTATGCGCAATGGGGCGGCACTCACCCTGAGTTAGGAGAGCTCCCTTCGGGTTTTGGCGATTTTGTCAAAGTAGTTTTTGCCCAATCTGCAGGAGACAATGCCGAATTTAATGAACAGCTCAATGCCCTGGGGAATCATCTGGGAGCTATCAATGCCCATTATCAATATGATGGGACTGCGGGAGTCTTTCAGGCCTATCATCAACATCTCTTTGAAGATGCTTCGGGTTTAGGTTTTGTCAATTTTCCTGATGGGGTATGGGGGCTAAGCTATGCGCCCAAAGCATCTTGGATCAAACGCGTACTATACGAATATGTTACCACGGTAGATCAAAGTAAAGGAGCGGGAAGAAGTGCAGGTGATAATTACTTTAGCAATAAAGGATACCGCTCGGGTTGGACGTATGAAGGTACTACCATTGGGCTGCCTTTTATCAGGCTTAATCCTCAAACAGGCTTAGGAATTAGTAATAATTTGATCAAGGCACATCACCTAGGGGCGCTCTTTAGTTGGAATTCTTTTGATTTGAGTACCAAAATTAGCTTTGTAGAAGACGCTGGTTCGCCATCAAACCCTCTAGAGCGCCCAGAAGAACATATCTATTCTTATTTGGGACTGGTCTATCATACAGATTATGGTGATCTTCGTTTGGATATAGGCGCCGATGCCAATTCATCATCATCAGACCTTTTTGGTATTGGTCTAGGATATCAATACCGCTTTTAAGCCGATTTTGATTTTCGTTTAAACGAAAAGATACCGTCAATAAATTTATTCTTATCCTTTTCGTTTTTATCAATTTTCCAAAGTTGTGGAAGTATAGAACGTTTGGGATGTTTAATCGCATCTGCCATAATACACGCGATATAGGTCAAATTAACCATGCCCTTTTCGAGCTTTTTGTACCGTGTAGCACAGCCAACTGTGTAATCGGTTAGATTTTTTACTCGATGCCACCAATGCGAAGGATTAACGAGCATATCTCCTTCTTCTAATACGGTTTTATACATAGGGATGTATTCCAACTCTGGATAATCAGATCGTATTTGAGTAAAGAAATCGCCTTCATAGGCTTCAAATAATTCTGAAACGACATAATGCGCATATTTGCTCAAGGCAGGTTGTACCGCCGGGGTATAGGATGGATCAATAAAAAACCACTCTTTTTGTCCTTTGATATTTAAAAACATGTTATAACCACCTGCACAATGCAGGGTAGAACCTGTTTTTTGAGAGCGTGAGATAAACCATTGTGTAATCATCCGATCTGCCGTATGCATGGCGTCAATTTCATCACCTTTACATTTGTCATTAAAGTCTGCATCGTTCAAAATACCATAGAAGTTATTGAGGTAACACTCTTCATATTCGGGTTGTGTCAAATACTCCTTAAGAGAGGCTTCTTCCAATACGATATTTTGCCCCACTTTATTCATCGACTCTTTGTTGTCCTTCTTATTTAAATACTTTACAGGAAGATCTCCAAGATTTTTAATCAGGTTTTCACGTTCGGCAAAGGTGGTGATTTCGGCATCGTTGAGATAGCCTTTAACCACTATGGGCGTATCAATATTTTTAGTCCAATATTCAAAAAATTCCTTGTCAAAGTGTGCTGCGTCAATACTAGGAACTTCAATCGAGGAGTTGTAGCGTTTGTTTTTTGCCTTAATTTTATCGGCTGTTTTCTTGTGCAAGGCTTTAAAGCGTCTTCCCAAATAAGTGTTGTGATGATGTTTGCGAATGACTTTTCCTTCTTCATCTTTTTGGGTCAGTATTCCAAAGGCAAAATCTAGAAAGAAAATCACAGACCATCGCAACTCGGTCCACCCATAAGAGGCCTTAGGTACATCTGGAGTATAATTTACTACGTGCTTTAATTGGGGATGCATATTTTCGTTTTCACGAAAGTACTACATTTCAAGAAATCGCAGCTATAATTTTTAGTACAGGGTGATTTTTCCAAGGGTCACCTTATCGGTATGTTTGTGTAGTTTGATCACCTTCGTTATTTTTTGCTCTTTTGTAGTGGCATAGTTCAAAAAGACGGTATATCTTAAATACACAGGTTGCTCTGGCGCTTGATCAAAACACTGTATATTTATAAGCCATTCTCCTGGTGGCGCATCATCAAGCGCAAATTCTTCCATATTATAGCCGTGAATAAATTCATTTTGCAAACGCGTTACATCTTGAGCACTATCGTGAGGCCAAGTAAAATACTTGCCCTGTGGGTTGACAAATTGAATTTCAAAATTGGTCTCTGGACGGGTCCACTCAAAGACCAATCTGCGATCTTTTTTAAAGGAGGTATCTAGGAGGGCTACAGGAAGGAGATCAAAGGCTACTTCCGATTTGTGAAAGGCGAGCAAATGCATCACTTCATTTTCTATGGTCTTCTTAAGTGGTGTAAAATCAAGTCCAGCCGTCGTATTAGACAACATTTGTTTATAGATTTCAAATGCTTTGTCAAAAACGCCATCATTTTGGTAGGCTAGAGCAAGATCTCGATAGGATTGTATGTCATTTGGAAAGCGTTTTAAAAGGTATGCATACACCTGTGTCGCCATGGTGAGCTCGCCAAACGATTCTAAGGTATAGGCCAATAAGAGGTGATTGTTTCTACTAGAGCTATCTATGGCAGCTAGATTGGATAAAACGCTCAAAGCTCGCTGCCTATCATAGGGTAGTAATGCTTTGGCTACATCCATAAAAAATGAGGGTGTTTCTATTTTTTCGTTTATAGTGTAATAGCGATAGATCTTTTCTATTTGGGCCAAAGTTGTCGCTTGCTCCAACCGCATTTGATAAGGAGATAAAGTTTGATTGTCATCAATATATTGTACGCGCTCCAAATAATCATTACCGCTAATTAAAGCCGAGACCGGAGTTGAAAGTGCCTCCCCCGAACTGGCCGAGGCCATATTGGTTTTGATAACAATCGCACCACCAGCGGCAATAGATCCGTACAAAGTGGTAGCACTCAAGGAAGAGGTCACAACGATTGATTGGATGGTTTGCACATTAATTTTAGGTACATCATTAGCCGTTCTGGGGCGTCCCGTGGGGCTCCAACTTTCGATTTGAAGTGGATTTTGCTCATAGATGACACCATCAATAACTACTATGGGTAGGGTAGGTGTATTGATTGACATGTTTAAGGTTCTAGGAATAACATAGAGCGTTTCGCCAGTAATAGGGTGTTTTAATATTTGAATTTGTGGTTCGTTATCTAATACATCATCCAAGGAGGTATATTGATCTTTAATATCGGCGGCAGTAATTAGGTCCAATTTACTTCCTATAGCATCTTTGTTGCGTTTGCCAATGCTTGTTTCGATCAATTCCTTTTTCTTTTTCCCGCTTAGTACTACTTCGTCTAGCCAGTCTCCTGAAGCCACCATCTTGACATGAAGCGTGTCTGATGCTGTGATCACATGAGTCTTGGAGCTCAAGCCAGGAAAAATAAAACGCAGTCTATCGCCAATGGATGCTGTGATGTTAAATCTACCTTTGGCATCTGTAGTAGTGGTTATACTGCTTCGGGTATTGGTAATACGAATACCATTAGCATTGTCGAGTGGTGTGAGTACAACGCCCTCTATGACAGCGGTAGGGGTAGCGGGCTGCTCTTCAATTTCTAAATCTTTGATGAGTAAGGATACAGCATCTTTAACCGAAAGTTGTTGTAAGTCGAGATAGACGCCATCGGTATAAAGACTTACTTCTTCTAGTGCATCCTTATTTGGATAAGCACTACTGCTAATGGTAAATGTAGTATGATCAAAAATTGGGCGTAGCGGGCTAAATAAAGCATGCCCATCGGTAAATAATAAATTGTATTTAGAGCGTTGTGATCTAATCTCTTTTAAGGCCGAATAATCTGTGGCACCTTCATAGCGTACCGTTTCCAAAAATGCGATGACCGGATCGGCACTGGCATTGCGTATTTTAAAAATTTTGGTTTGATGCACCCCATAGGCAAAAAGATGAAGGGTTATATCGATGTTTTTAAAGGTGGTGAGATATTTTGAAAGAAGCGCGAGTTCTTTTTCTATATCTCTATTTTCGCTTAAAGCGAAAGGATGTAAAGCAGGTCGTGATGTATCCCAATAAATGACAATCTCCTCCGGGCGTACACGTCGTGTGACCTCTTGCGCGTTGTTTGAAGGGTAGGTCACATCCATTGTAAAAGCCATAGCCTGACTTTTAAACTTTTGCCAATACCCCTGACTGCTCCCTCGCAAATAAGACGATTTTTTGTTGGCACTGGCTCCAACAGCAAAGCCAATTCTTTTACCGTAGTATTGCACCAATTCGATACTCACGATAACATCATCGTCTACTAGTATATTATACTCAGATAATGGAATAGTCTCTTTGCCATTGCGTCTCGTTATTGTATGATAAATAGGTTGTTTTAAAATATTGTCCTTAGGTTCAAAATAACTGGGATGGATGTCGTACACATTCACTCTCACTAGCAAGCTGTCAGACATATTGGCGAGTACGGGAAAATGTAAGTTTTCCAGCTTGGTTTGTGGCTTACTTATTTTAATCCGCGTGGCAATTTCGCCACCTAGCCCTTGCTCATTTTTCCAATATCCAAAACGGGCTGGGCTGGGTTTAGGGTTGCCTATGGTGATGTTTCGCTTTTTCTTCCCATCCAATACAATTTGATCTAGTTGGTAACTTATAGGAGTCAGATAGAGTAAAGGCATATTTTTGGTATCGTACAAATTCAATTCTTGTACAGGGATGCGCAAGGATTGAAAACCGAGAATGGAAACTTGTAATACATCTTCATTGGCAATGATGTTGGGCGCAAATTGTAATTCAAAATACCCTTGATCATCGGTTACGGTACCTACTTCTTTTCTAAAAAAACCGACATTGGCAAAAGAAACACCTTTTTGCGTTTTAGAGTTTAGTACGCGCCCCTTAATAAAAATTAAATCCTTGGTCATGGTGGCCTGTCCAAAAACCTCTTGCTGTAGCAGCAGTGCCAATCCCATACATATAAGAAATAGGTAGTGTTTTTTCATAGGCAATGACACGCGATGGCTTTAATGGAACAGCATTGATAGTATTTCTAAGATAGTCAAATATATGGATCTCAGGAAAACACCGATAAAAGCATACTTGTCTATAGCTAGCGAATGATCTGTAATTTGGGGATTTATCGGTATGGTTAAGCGGTTTGACTTGAGGCTAGAATACTAAGTATTGCAGTTAATCTTTCACTCTTTTGCACCTATGGTACTCCCGTACGAGCGTATCTTTACTTTAATGACAACCAACACAACATACCATATTGCGATTATAGGTGCAGGCCCGAGAGGATTATCGGGCTTAGAACAGCTTTGTCTTCAATACAGCGGCCTTAACACCACGCAAACTTCGTATTTAGGACCAGATCACATACACCTCACTCTATTTAACGATAAGGAAACACTTGGACCTGGTACGCCTTGGGAAATTGATCAGACTCCACATAATTGGCTCAATATATCAGATCGGGCTTTAGAAAATTTAGAAGGCAGAGTTGCCATGCATTGGAGAGATCTTCACATTCCTAGTTTTCCATCATATATCGATTGGTGCGACAAACACGACTATCGCACCTACACCAATGCGCGTGATTATTTCCCATCTAGATCTCAAATGGGCCAATATCTAAAAGCGCGTTTTAAAAGTATTGCACTACCCTTAAAGGACTATGGTGTTTTAAAGGTGATCACCCAAAAGGTCATTGAGGTAAAAACTGAGAGAAACTTTCTCAGTATAAAGACAACAAGTGGACAGATCGATACCTTATTTCACGAAAGTGTACTCACCATAGGGCATCAACCTACAACAGATAGTCCTCAAATAAAAAAATGGAAAGCTCATAGTAAAACCACCGCTGCCATCTTGATTGATAATTGCTACAGGAAGGACTTGCGCTCTACCATTGGAAGTGCGATTGGTATACGAGGGATGGGTTTGGCAATGATTGATGTGGTGCGTTTGCTGGCTCATGCCAATCACAATTATTTCACTGCGGCTTCTCCTGTTGGGCCATTTTTAAAATATCACATCAAAAATCGATCGTTTGAACACATAGTTCTCTTTTCGCTCGACGGATTCCCTCCAGCACCTAAACCAGTGGGAAAGCGTATTGATCGCAAATTTGCACCCTCAAAAAAACAGCGTAAAGCCTTTAAAAAAGAAATTAAGACACATTTAGATTATGCGTCCGAGCAACACTCGCCCAATTTTTTGGTTGAGGCTTTCGCCAAAATAGCGGCAGCCATTTACCAATCACTTTCTAACGAGGTAGGTTATTCCTTTGATCAAGAAACCCAACTCCAAGAGGTCATCAAAGATCAGGTAAACAACAAAAATTTTAAGCATGAGGCTTGCATCAATCGCAGCTTGCCCAAGATAGACTATCTCAAACGGCTATGTCTTATGGCTTTTGGCAAAGCCCCTTTTAGTTTGGACTATGTTGTAGGACAGGTATGGCGCCATTTGCAACCAGATATGTATCGATTGTTTGCCCATACAGGCCTTCCAGATGCTACCATGGATAAGATTGTGGCCATAGATGAAGGTACCAAAGCCTACTCTTATGGCCCACCTGTCAAAAGTGTATTACAGCTTATTGCCATGATGGAGTCGGGTATTTTAAGATTGGATGTTTCGTCCAATCCAGATATAAAGACGATACCACAGGGATGGCAATTGTCTAATAGCACCACTACATACAAGGTAGATACAATGATTAATACGGTTTTGGATAAACCTAAATTGGAAGCGATAACAGCACCTATTCTCACAAATTTACTTAAAGACGATGTGATTTGTCCTGTAAGTAGTGATCTTGGGGTGGCCACAAAGGCTAATGCTTTAATAGAAAGTAAAGATGCGTCTTTTACTGCTGGGCTGGCTATGTTAGGAAGAAATTGCAAAGGCAGCGTTCTTGGTGTCGATGCTATTTTAGAGTGTTTTAGCCCCGAGATAACACATTGGGCAACTGGAGTCCTAACACGTCATTTGGCCTATATCGATTCATAAAAAATATCATAAATCTAGCTTGTATAAATAAATCTGATACTTAGGTTGTTTAATTTAATCGGAATTAAATATCACTGTTAAAGTGAATATGTAACTTTATCAGAACAGAAAATAAATCAATTCATCATGGACAGTAAAAAAAGTTACAACATTAACAAAGGGGGCGAAGTTTGGGACATCAATGACTCAGATGCGAGTAAGTGTCCTTTTTTGGCGGGTACGCAACAACAAGCAGCTGGTGGCGGTACATCAAATAGAGACTGGTGGCCCAACGCACTCAATTTAAATATCTTAAGACAGCAAGCCAAAAAATCAGATCCTATGGGTGAAGATTTTGATTATGCCGAAGCTTTTAAAAGTCTCGATTTAGAGGCAGTCAAAAAAGACCTTGCCCAACTCATGACCGATTCCCAAGATTGGTGGCCTGCAGATTTTGGTCATTACGGACCGTTTTTTATCAGAATGGCCTGGCATAGTGCAGGTACTTATCGTGTAACCGATGGTCGTGGTGGAGCCGGTTCAGGGACGCAGCGTTTTGCACCTCTAAATAGCTGGCCAGATAATGGAAATCTAGATAAAGCGAGACTTCTTTTATGGCCTATAAAACAAAAATACGGACGTAAAATATCTTGGGCAGATTTAATGATTTTGGCAGGAAACATCGCTTTGGAAACCATGGACTTTAAAACATTTGGCTTTGCTGGTGGCCGTGAAGATATCTGGGAGCCAGAACAAGACATTTATTGGGGTTCTGAAACCGAATGGTTAGGAGATAAGCGCTACAGCGGCGACCGAGAACTAGAAAATCCATTAGGAGCGGTGCAAATGGGGCTCATTTATGTCAATCCAGAAGGGCCAAATGGAAATCCTGATCCTTTACTTGCAGCTCACGATATTAGAGAGACCTTTGCAAGAATGGCGATGAATGATGAAGAGACTGTTGCTTTGATTGCAGGAGGGCATACCTTTGGTAAAACCCATGGTGCTGCCGATCCTGATCAATATGTAGGTCGAGAGCCAGCTGCGGCAGGCATAGAAGAAATGGGTCAAGGTTGGAAAAATGCTTTCGGAACAGGTAATGGTGGCGATACGATTACAAGTGGACTAGAAGGAACTTGGACGACCACTCCAACAAAATGGAGTAATAATTATTTTGAAAATCTCTTTGGGTACGAATGGGAACTTACCAAGAGTCCTGCTGGAGCACACCAATGGAAACCCAAAAATAATGAAGGGGTAGGCACAGTGCCAGATGCCCATGACCCCTCAAAGAGTCATACGCCAATTATGCTTACCACAGATCTCTCACTTAGAGAAGATCCTGAGTATGCTAAGATATCTAAGCGTTTTTACGAAAATCCAGATGAATTTGCAGATGCTTTTGCAAGGGCGTGGTATAAATTAACGCATAGAGATATGGGACCCATTAGTCGCTATTTAGGACCAGATGTACCACAAGAAGAACTGCTGTGGCAAGATCCATTACCAGAGCCAAGCTATGCCAGATTATCTGATAGTGATATGGAGCAGCTCAAAAAAATGGTGTTGGCTTCAGAGCTCAGTATATCTGATGTGACCTTTACTGCTTGGGCATCTGCTTCTACTTATAGAGACTCTGACAAGCGAGGCGGCGCTAATGGTGCGCGTATTGCTCTAGAGCCCATGCGCAATTGGGAAGTAAATAATCCAGAAAGACTCGAAAGGGTCTTAGGTGTATTGACCAAGATTCAAAATGAGTTTAATAGTAAACAAGAACAGAGTCATGGTGTATCTATGGCCGATCTCATTGTTTTAGCAGGAAGTGCTGGAGTAGAAGAAGCGGCCAAACAGGCAGGCTACGATGTAAACGTACCATTTCAACCTGGACGTGTAGATGCCACTCAAGAGCAAACAGATGTTGAGTCTTTTGCCAGTTTGGAGCCCACCGCCGATGGGTTTAGAAATTTTGAGATGAATGAACATCCAGCTTTTGCCGAAGAGTTACTCGTAGACAAGGCGCAGTTGTTGTCTCTTTCGGTACCAGAGATGTCTGTTCTGTTAGCTGGAATGCGTGTTTTGGACACAAATACCGACGGTTCTAAACACGGAATATTTACGGCAACTCCTCAACGCTTAACCAATGATTTCTTTAAGAATTTACTGGACATGGGAACGACCTGGAAAGCGACTTCAGATACAGACAGATTGTTTGAAGGTCGGGACCGTCGTACCAATCAAGTGAAATGGACTGGGACTAGAGCTGATTTAATTTTTGGTTCAAACTCAGAATTACGCGCCATGGCCGAGGTCTATGCTTGTGAAGATGCAGAAGAAAAATTTGTACATGACTTTGTAGCTGCATGGTCTAAAGTGATGCATTTAGATCGTTTTGATTTGGCATAAATAAGGCCACATATGAAATGAAAAAAGGTAGCTGCGGCTACCTTTTTTTATACCTTAAAATTGTACTGTACTAGGTCTTGAATTATGCACAGCTTTCAGGTTTGCAAGTCTGGCAGTTGTTGATCACTTTGAGCCACCTTGGATTATAGCCATAGGTGAAGTTGGAGTTTCTATTTCGCGAAAGCCAATAAATAAGTCAAGGTAATGATAAACATAGCCGTCCAAATTATAGTACGTATCCAATTGAGTTTTACCAATTGGTTTAGTAATGCCTTGGTGGCTTGGTTATTTGCTATTTTTTGATGTCTTGGTACAAATTGTATAAAAGTAGACAACCATACCAAAATTAAAAGGATAAGACTAGAGATGGTATACCCGTTTTTAACCCACCACAATTGAGATAAGATAAGGCCTAGTTGAATTAACATTAATGGCATCACAATACCACCGATCCAACGGGTGTATCGATGATGCCACTCTTGTAAAACATCTGAAGAAAAATAGCGAAAACTAGGATAGATAATCCCTTGTACCATCCAAATAAGGACCACTAAACCTGCATCGGCACTAAGTCTTAGCAGGCTTATCCATTCAGGCCACATGTTTTGTGATTTTCGAACTCATGGGTTTGGTAATCGAATAATAGTAGTCTATCAAGTGCCCCTCTTCGTCTAATAAGTATTTCTGAAAATTCCACTTTACACTACTGTTTTTTTTGCCGTTGAGTCTTTTGGAGGTTAACCACTGATATAAAGGATGTTGGTCACTTCCTTTAACGGCTAATTTTTCGGTCATCGGGAATCCCACCCCGTAACGCACACTGCAAAATTCTTGAATTTCTGCAGCCGATCCCGGTTCTTGGGCACCAAATTGATTACACGGACAACCTATAACTACTAAATTGTCTGAGTAGGTTGAGGCGAGCTTTTCCAATCCTTCATATTGACTGGTAAAACCGCATTTGGAGGCTACGTTGACAATGAGTATTTTTTTGCCTTTATATTGTGATAAGTCCATAGGCTGACCGTCTAAAGACTGCAACTTTATATCGTAGACGGATGAGAAGTCATTTGACGTAGGCCTATCGGTCTTGTTGTGTTTGGCCTTTGAAATAAATTCCATGTTATTGCTGGTTCAAATAATTTTGTAATTCGGCGATTTTGTCGGGCGTATTAAAGGCTCCTCCATAATAAGAAGTAACCGTTGCCGAGGTATCGTCTTTTATACCGCGAGATGAAACACATAAATGCTTGGCATCTATAATTACAGCAATATCTTCTGTGCCTAAAACCGTTTTTAATTCGGCAGCAATTTGATTGGTCAATCGCTCTTGTACTTGAGGTCGCTTGGCATAATATTGTACGATTCTATTCAGTTTTGACAATCCAATAACTTTACCCGAAGAGATATAAGCCAGATGTGCTTTGCCAATGATAGGAACAAAATGATGCTCACAATTGGAGTAGAAGGTTATGTTCTTTTCTACAAGCATCTGATTGTATTGATACTTATTATCAAAAAGCGCCACTTTTGGTTTATTTCTTGGGTCTAATCCAGAGAAAATCTCATCTATATACATTTTAGCTACTCTGTTAGGTGTCCCTTTTAATGAGTCGTCTGTGCGATCTAAGCCCATCACATCCATTATCTGTCCAAACAGTTCAGAAATTTTTTCTTTTTTATGATCATTGCTCATGTCAAAAGCATCGGCACGCATTGGAGTATCTAGACTCGTAGCTATGTGATCATCTCCAATTTCTTCTTCAGAAAAGCCGTTTAGTCCAGTTTCTTTAATAAGGGTATTCAACATAGTTTCTTGCTGTTTCATAGAGTTTAATTTTAAGATCTAGCGCCTGGTCTAATTCTTTACGTAAGATATCGTAGATCACTCTGGCGATATTTTCGGCGGTAGGGTTAAGTTCCCGAAATTCTTCGGTATCTAAATTCAAATTTTTGTGATCAAAACGATCGAGTATATTTTTTTTAATGAGTGTAGATAATATTTTGGTGTCAATAACATAGCCAGTTGCAGGATCACAGTGACCAATAACTTTTACTTCTAAATCATAATTATGACCGTGGTAATTGGGGTTATTACATTTTCCAAAAACTTCTTTGTTTTTAGCATCGCTCCAATGAGCGTTGTGTAAACGATGTGCAGCATTAAAATGTTCACATCTAATAATTGCTGTTTTATGCATTCGTACTGTCCCTTTTTTTTGGTGGTATAAAGATATTACAAAATTGTTTAATGAATAATATATATTGTTAAACAAAAATTAAAACTTGTACATTTCGTAATAATCCATAGATATTTGTGTCATGGATCATAAGAAAATAGCCATAATAGGAGCTGGAATAAGCGGATTGACTGCAGCCAAAGTTTTAGAAGCACATCAGTATGCACCCGTGGTTTTTGAGGCATCTTCAGATATAGGAGGAAGAGTACAAACCGATATTTACGAAGGCTACCAGCTTGATCGAGGCTTTCAAGTATTACTTACGGGGTATCCGGCCGCTCAGAAATACTTAGCGTATTCCAAGCTCGATATACAAACACTAAAGCCTGGGGCTGTGATCTATTCTAAAACGGGTGATACTACTATTGGCGATCCAAGTCGCAATCTGAGTCTTTTGCTACCAACGATATTGTCTAATGTGGGCAGTATCAGTGATAAATGGAAAGTGCTTAAGCTTAATCGGGAATTAAAAAATAAGAGCTTGACCGATATATTTCAAACTCCTGAGACCACTACCAAAGCCTATTTGGAGACTTATGGTTTTTCTCAAAAGATGATCGCTCAGTTTTTTAAACCATTTTTTTCTGGGATCTTTCTGGAAGATGAATTGCAAACATCGAGTCGCATGTTTGAATTTGTCTATAAAATGTTTGGAGAAGGAGCGACTGTTATTCCTAAAGCGGGTATTGGAGCCATCCCTAAGCAATTGGCAGCTGGGTTACATAAAACAAGCTTCAAATATAATACTAGGGTGCGTGAGCTTAGCGATGCTGTATTGGTAACCGACAAGGGCGAAAAACATTATTTTGATTATGTTATTGTTGCCACCGAAGCCAGCGCGCTTATTGCCAATCTCTCCAAACAAACCGTGGCTTGGAAATCTTGTGATACGCTTTATTTTGAAGCTGAAAAACGCCAAATTTCCCAACCCATTATTGGATTAATTTCAGATCCAACTGCCTTGACCAATAATTTGTTTTATCACAGTAGTATCGATAGTGATACAAAAGGTAGGGGAGAGTTATTATCGGTTACCGTAGTCAAATCTCATCATTTAGACGAGCCCGCATTAATTGCAACCGTTACCAAAGAATTGCGTCGTTTTTGCGGGATAGAAAAACTGCGTTTTCTCAAACGATACCAAATACCAAAGGCATTACCTTCCTTACACCATTTGCAATATGAGATGCAAGCTTCAGAAACGAGATTAACAGAAACTATTTTTCTAGCAGGAGATCATCAGCTCAATGGCTCGCTTAATGCCGCCATGATAGCGGGAGAGAAAGCTGCCCTTGGTGTCATCGAACGAATTGGTGGACTTGCGCAGTAGTAGGACAATGAGTCATTGTTTAAAAATGGGCGTATTAGCTTCATATAGTTAATCTTAAAATGATTTCGATTAGTCTATTTCAACCATTTAGAATTACTTACTAAAAAATAGTATTATGAAAAAAGACGATCATTTAAAAGAAGGTGAAGATATCAAACACGGTGTACAAAAGGACGTCCATATCAATCAATATGGCGATCAAACTGAGCATCATGAAACAAAAAAACGCAGCTCTCGAATAGTACCTCCAGCTGCGCCCACCTTATCGGGCAATGACAACGCCATTCAAAAAAATGCTGAAAAGGACGCCAGGTTACGCGCAAAAGCACAAAAAAAGGCAAATGAGTAATACAGTGGTGTTTGGTTAAATGCCTTGAGTGTTTCCGCTTTACTACTGTGCTATGCCATTGGTCGTGAATCTCGTATACGCGCTTTCGCGAAAGCGAACGGCCTAGAGGTACTACCTACATCATTCAAACTCGATGCTAAGCTAGTGATTGCAATCACCTTGTGATACGATCATGTAGTGCCTTTGCTGCTACGTGGCTGTACTGTTGTATCTACAGGGTAAAAAAAAGGGGAGGGACTGCCTTAGATTCAAATTTTATAATCTCCATAGATAATTGTGTAACGCACTTTTGTTTAATTATCAGGTACTTTGTTATCACAGTTAAAGCCCTTTCTAAGCGTAATCTCATTTTGCATAGCGCGCCACAAAAAATGGGTGTACTGTTTTGAAAACAATCTAAACACCTTTTTCTATGAGAACAATTACATTAAAGTCGAATGACCTGCATGATGGATTTAAAAAATTACAAGCGCAAACAGATGGAACATTTACACAGCGCCTCAATGAGTATGTGTTAACATTTGATGGTGAGCTGGGCAATGGCACCATAAGAGGTTTAGATCTTAGAGGTGGTATTACCTATTTAGAATTTGATATGGATTTGCAATTGGACGTCGATTTTATTTCTCAGTCTAATAGTCTACCACCGTTGTGTTTTGCATACTGTTCGAAGGGTACAATTACGCATCAGTTTTCTTCTCAGTCTAAGGGGATAACCAAAATAGATAATTTTCAGACCGCTGTACTTACTAATGAAGCCTTAGGTGTAAATGTGCTTCATTTTACAAAGCATACACCAATAAAAACCTCAATAATTCTAGTCAATCGTTTACCATCACAAGGCAAGGCACCTTCTGAGCTTCTTAATACAGAGCTACAGAAGAAATTTATAGGGGATGGCCCTTCGGCCAACACTATTACTGTAAGCTCTTATAATTTGAAAGTAGCAGAAAAGATGCAAGAACTTAGTGCGGTAAAGGAAACGGGTTTAGTGAGAAGCTTGATTATTGAAGGTATCGTACACATGATGTTGGCTTATGAAATTAAACAACACTCTATCGATTTAAATAGTACACATTCTAAAACGGGTAACCTCACCGCAAAAGAATTAGGGCAGATACGCGAAATTTCTACACTAATCAATAATTACCCTCAAAAACAATATACTGTCAAAGACTTGTGCCTAAAAAGTGGTTTGACACCAGCTAAACTTCAAAGTGGTTTTAAATTGATGCATGATACTACTGTCAACAATTACATAAAAAATGTTCGTGTCAAATTAGCAGAACACCTCTTAAAAACCACAGATATGAATGTTTCTGAAGTGGTGTATAGTATTGGCTTTACAAGCAGAAGTTATTTCTCAAGAATCTTTAGAGAGCGGTTTCAATGTAGTCCTAGCGAATATAAATACAACACTCAAGTGTTTGTTCAGACGGCTTAAAAAAAGTAGCAGTCATACATTGTATAAGATTTTGAGCCAAAATTTGACTTGTTCTAAGTTATATGGGGTTTAAAGCCGCACATTAAAATAATTTCATGGCTTTATTTTAATGATACTCAAAAACCTAGTCATGTAAAACAAATAAGTAACTATTAAAATTCATTACTATGAATCAAGAAAACGAAAATAAAGAAGAAGAATCAAACATTCCAATTGAAAAAAGCGCGATTGACAAAAAGGCCAATGAGGCCGATGGCGCTCAAATAAATCATCAAATTAAACAACGGAAAGAGCAGCATCAACCCAGAGATAATGCTTAGTAAATAAGCGTGGGTAATGGTATCTCTAATACCATACAATACGATTAGTCTTTGACATCACCTTGAGTATATCTTATGGTAGTCAAATAAAGACTAATCGTTTTTTTTTGATGTAGACCTATGCTCTTCGTTAGTTTTAGCGTTGTCATTGCTATCGGTCTGCTTGTCGAGTAAAGAATGGTCAGATTTTAGACCAACAATCGCAATGATATTGGTTACCGTGGTGTATAACATAAGCACCACAATAATCATCATACCGCATAAAATAGAAGAGATAATCAAAGTGGTCCAATAGATAATGTCAAACCAAGATGTAGGAACCCCTTCAGATTCTATGATAGGGATATTAAAAAATTGAAACATCACCAAAGCACCTACAATTAAGATCACATCAAATTTGGCAATACTCAATACTTGATGGTAATGGTCTTTTTTAAGATTATTATCGGCCGAAGAGCTAATTCCTAACAAGGTTAAGAGTAAGGCGAGAATGGTAGTGGCAGCTAGAATAATCGTATTACACAACATATTAAGCCCAGACATCGAAGCTTCCAAAAGACTCATTGCCTCATAGCCCGAAATATTTCCTAGGCTAAAAACACCAAGTCCTACAAATACTGTAGTTGCTAAACCTCCAAGAATAGGACGTTTATGGCGGGTGATAAAATTTCCCATCAATTTAATATTAAATAAGTGTATGCTGTTTTTTTAAGTGTAGTGCCTATAATCAGCGCTAGAACTTTGAAAAAATATACACAATATTACTTCACCCCATGACACCTATCGAAGGTGATTTGGACTGTATTAGATAATAGCAGCGCGAATTAAAATTGATCGTACCTATCACTTATAGGCATACTTACTTCCCGATACAAAAATTGGCAAATATGTTACCAAGCAGCTCATCGTTAGTCACTTGCCCTGTAATTTCACCAAAGTGATACAAGGCTTGCCGAATGTCTATGGCCATTAAATCACCAGATAGATTGGTGTCCAAACCATATTGAACTTTCTCGATCTCTTCTAATGCCTTCAAAAGAGCGTCATAATGTCTTGAGTTCGTGACTATGGTTTCGTCATTGCGCAAGGCACCCGTATTTACAAATTCGAGTAATTTGGCTTTAAGCGCCTCAACGCCCGTATTTGTCTTGGCCGAAAGCAAATGAATTTCTGGAATGCGTTCTAGCAATTGCTTTTGATCTTGTTCACTTAAGATATCTGTTTTATTAGCAATAATCAGCAAGGGCTTTGACGGAAATTGATTTTTGATTTTTTCAATTTCAAGAAGTATCGCCTCACTAGATGCTAAAAGCTCGCCAGCATTAATCATAAGAAGCACTACTTGGGCTTGTCCAATTTTTTCAAAGGTCTTTTGTATCCCTAGACCTTCTATGACATCTGTGGTTTCTCGTATTCCTGCAGTATCGATAAATCGAAAACCAATACCCCCAATAGTAATTTCGTCTTCGATCGTATCGCGTGTAGTTCCTGCAATGTCAGAGACTATGGCACGCTGCTCGTTGAGCAAGGCGTTAAGCAGTGTCGATTTTCCCACATTGGGTTCGCCCACAATAGCTACTGGTATGCCATTTTTTATGACATTACCCGTAGCAAAAGAGTCTATAAGTTGTTTGAGCACTTTTGTAATACGGGCTACAAGGGCTTTGAATTGACTGCGATCTGCAAACTCCACATCTTCTTCAGCAAAGTCTAGTTCGAGTTCTATCAAAGAGGCAAAATTGAGTAGTTCTTCTCTTANTTTGGCGATTTCGTTAGAAAAACCACCTCNCATTTGCTGCATGGCGATTTGATGACTCGCTGCATTATCACTAGCAATGAGATCGGCTACGGCCTCGGCTTGACTNAAATCCATTTTGCCATTGATAAAACTGCGTAAGGTAAACNCGCCAGCCTGGGCAGCACGGCATCCCGANCTCAGTAATAATTGAATGATTTCTTGTTGAATATANCTNNAACCATGACAGGAGATCTCGACAGTGGGTTNTCCAGTATAGGAATTGGTGTTTTTAAACAGAGATACTAAGACTTCGTCAATCACGCGATCTTGATCTACGATATGCCCCAAGTGAATGGTATGTGTTTTTTGAACGGCAAGATCTTTTTGATGTATAGAGCGAAACAAAGGAGCGCAAATAGCAATAGCATCTGGCCCAGAAACTCTAATTACAGCAATTGCTCCAGCCCCGGCAGGACTAGCCAAAGCAACGATGGTGTCTTGATGCGTCATAGCCTAAATGTAATCAATTAGTCTCTAAGATATTTTTTGTCCATCCAAAATGTGCCAAAGGGGATGATAGAACATACCAGAACAATACCCAAGGTTTTGTTTGACCAATGGCGCTCATTTTTGATCATGATTGCCATGACGATATAGGCCAAGAATAGAAATCCATGTGCCATTCCAATTACTTTATTGGGATCTCCATTGTCCCAGATATATTTTAATGGCATGGTCACAAAAAGAATTAAAAGAAAGGAAACTCCCTCTAAAATACTTATCCAACGAAAACTCTTAAGCATTGTTTGTTTTTTTTTGCAAAGATACTTGACAGTAACACCTACTGCAAGGTAAAACGACTTTCTTAGTATGCACTAAAGGGCATTTGTACAAGAACTATTGATGATCTGAGGACACATTACCGCAAATGGGCTCAAGTATCATTGAAAATATGTGGGTAAACTGCCGCTATTTTAGTACATTTTAGTGCAATAAACAGCTGTTGTTAATTGCTGTGAGTTAAAGAAATATATACTATGAAAAATATAAAAAATAAAGTAGCCTTAATCACAGGCGGCACGAAAGGGATTGGCTTAGGGATCGCCAAAGCTATGCTCGAGCATGACATAAAAGTTGCCATTACAAGTAGAACACTAGAAGATGCCCAAAGTGTTGCCTCCCAGTTGGGTGGTGATGCGCTTGGTGTGGCTGGTGATGTACGCGATCTCAAAAGCATGAAAAGTGCCGTTGCTGCAACTATAGAAGCCTTTGGGCAACTAGATATTCTTATTGCCAATGCCGGGGTTGGGTATTTTGGGAGTATAGAAGAACTCACTCCCGAGCAATGGCATCAAACCATTGACACCAATTTGACAGGGGTGTTTAATACGGTCAAAGCAGGCATAAATGCTATCAAACAAAACAAGGGATATATTATTAGCATTTCGAGTTTGGCAGGCGCCAATTTCTTTGCTGGTGGTACGGCATACAATGCAAGTAAATTTGGCCTTACAGGTTTTTCACAGGCCCTTATGCTCGATGTGCGACAAGACGATGTCAAAGTGAGTACCATTATGCCGGGATCGGTGAGTAGTCATTTTGGGGGAAGAAGCCCTAAAGAAGGATCAGACTGGCGTATTCAACCTGAAGATATTGGGCAAATCGTTATAGATTTATTACAGATGCATCCCAGAACTCTACCCAGTAAGGTAGAAGTGCGACCTAGCAAACCCAAATCAAATTAGTAACAACTAAAAATCCCGAACCATCGGTTCGGGATTTTGTAGCTGTTTAATATTCGTTTAATGCGTTGACATAATAGCGCAGTTCTTCTTCGTTTGACGATTTGTCAATATCTCTAATCAGACATAAAAAGTAGTGTAGACTGTCTTTTGGTTCTCCTTCTACGGGAATAGTCGCTTCTTCTTCTTCTAAAGATTCTTCTTCGGGCATTCCGATAGCGAAGGTACCGTACTCGTTAATGTGCTCTGCCGATAGGCGCGTCGCTTTTGCCAAGAGTGGCAACTCTTCTGTTATCGTGTAAGGGCGAAGGGCTTTAAGATCTTCGACCACCGTATTGGTGATGATACCATTTTGCTCTACATCTGAGATGAGCTTATTGATTAGTTTTACGGCTCTGGAGTCTTGAAGTTTGTTCATAATGAAGGAAGATAGTTGCTTTTAAGGTTTGCAAATTTAGCTTTTTGATTGCCGTTACACCAACAATTTTTGTTATAAATTCGTTACAATCTAACCTTTTTAAATGAGCAAACGAGCCTTAAAAAAATATCTGAGCGATTTAGATAAAGCAGCACTCGAAACACAAATACTTGATTTGTATGAGCGTATACCGCAAGTAAAAACGTTTTACGATTTTGTTTTTAATCCAAAAGAAGACAAAATGGTCGAAGAGGCCAAAATGAAAATTAGTAATGAATACTTTCCCTTAAAGCGAAAACGCCCCAGAAAACGCCGTTCTATTGCTCACAAATATATCAAACAGTTCAAAACGCTTGGGATGGACCCTAGCTTGCTCGCCGATGTGATGTTATACAATATCGAAATTGCTCAAACCTATCATCAAAATGCCAATACCACGCCAGAAGCCTTTTATAAAAGTCTAGGCAATTCGTTTAAGGAAGCAATGCAATGGCTGCGTTATCACAGCCTTACCACTGTCTTTTCTGCTCGTATTGAGCGTATTGTCCACCTTTCCGAACAGCAGCAATGGCCCAATGCCGATCAATTTGACATGTGGGCCAATGACGATGTTGATTAAATGTTTACTATTTTTTGAACTTTTTTTAAGTACGCTTTCGCGAAAGCATAAAAATCTATTAGTTTTGCAAGATTGAGATTCTCACTAGCAAAAACGCATATTTTTTGAGCCAGATTACCGAAACAACCTCCACACCTGAAAAGGAATTATACGATTACCAAG
>PAUP01000018.1 GCA_002712765.1 Cytophagaceae bacterium
CATAAACCTACACTGCCTCCTTAGTAACAGCGACATATAAGAAGTCTAAGATTTTATCGTTTTATATCTATGAATCTCCTGCGAACCTTCTTTTTTGGTGTTTTGTGTGTGGCTACCCTTAGTTGTAGCGATGATCAAAGGCAAACTACCCCCGATATGACCTCCTCCTATTTGTTTGCAGATGGTTTTGAGACTTCGTCCAATCAAATATCAGAACTATTCCCTCCAGATAATTCACGTTGGACTAGCCTACAACAAACCAATCCTACTCAAGAGGTCAACAGTATATCTATTACAAGCGCTCAAGTCTCAGAAGGAGAAGATGCGCTTCAAATTATTGCCTATCCCTCAGATACCCAATTATCAAAAATGGATATAGAAAAGGGAGGGCTCAATCTCAGGTCAGGTGATCACATTACTATAACCGCCGATTTTTTTATAGAAGGTACAGCAGCACTCACTAATTTATTATTACTCGATCTCGAATGTTGTTCGTGTTGGGATCCTGAAGTGGGTGATGACTACGGAGCCGAAAATCAATGTCCTGGTGTACGATTAATTTTGAGTGGTGAGAATGCCTTTTTATCTATAGAAAGAGGAAAAATTGGAGCAAGCACGATTAGGCAATCGGCGATTGGGTTTCCTAGAGATCAATGGGTGACGGTACAATGGGAAATGACCCTCGCAAACGATATGTCCGGACAAAATAAATTGTTTATCGATGACACCCTAGTCATTAATGAAAACGGTATGAATATGCCTAATCCCGCTATTTTTAGTGCCATATTTGCCCAAGAAGGTATCCCATTTACCCTTCAAGAACCCGTTTTTTATGAGCGTGTGCAAATTGGAGCTACCGCCAATCCCTCTGCAGCACAAATAACGATGCGCATCGACAATTTTTCGATTGAAGTAGAGTAAGTACGCTTTCGCGAAAGCACATCAAGAACAATCCCCTTTGTCACTACCCTATCCTCGCTTAGCATACATCTTTGTCTTTCAACACTTTTCGGGCTACTAGTGTAACAACTCATTATTTATAAGATCTTTACAGTGAAACCATTGCGTCACTTTTATGCGAAAGCTCGTCTTACTATTTATTTTATCCTTTTCAGGCACCATCATCTTTGCACAAACCTCTTTAAAGGAAATTGACCTTCCCTATGGGCCGTATGCTATAGGCTACGATCACTACACCGCCGTTGATAGCACGCGTCAATATCAAATAGCCAATCAATCGACGCATCAAATGCAGTACCGCTCTATCCCAATAAGTAAGTGGTATCCCGCCGATATGTCACGATCAAAAAAGGCGCCACTAAAAATTTTGAATTATCTGGAAGTGCTAAAGGAAGAAGAAGAGTGGCCCTATTTACCAAATGTCTTTCTTCTTGACTGGTTTCCTTATTTGCATAATACCCCCGAAAACAAAAAACATATGGAAGAGCAGGTTACCGCTTTCGCGAAAGCACCAGCATTGGCAACCCCCTTCCCTGTTGTTATTTATAGCCCAAGTTACCAAGCTACTTCTATAGAGAATTTTGCATTGTGTGAGTTATTGGCCAGTCACGGCTTTATAGTGCTTTCTAGCCCTTCGAGAGGTGCAAATAACAAAGGTATGGAAGGGGCGACAGCCAAAGATGTACACACTCAATCACGAGATGTGGAGTTCTTACTCAAAGAAGCCGCTGGTCTAGCACAGGCAAATACAAAAGCCATTGGCCTGATGGGATATAGTTTTGGCGGATTGGCCAACACCATTCTTGCGATGAAAAACAATAGTATTAAAGCGGTAGTGAGTCTTGATGGCACCGAGCGGTATCGCTATGAGTTATTAAAACAGTCTCCTTTTTTTAAGCTCGAGCGTTTGGAGGTTCCCTATATCCATTTTGCTCAAAAAGACATTCCAGAGGTAGTGCTTAAGAGTGATCAAATTCCTCCAGAATTAAATTACAACTTTAGCCTTTACGATAGCCTTACGCATAATCAGGCGTATCGCTATAAGTTTAACGATTTAACACACAGACACTTTAGTTCTTTTGGTCTTCTTTTTGGCCCTGCCGACATCAGACAGGACAAAAGCGATCAAAAAGCAATGGCATCATATCGTCTTTTGGCCATGTATACTCTTCGGTTTTTAAAGGGGTATCTCTATCAAGATCAACAAGCACTGGCAACACTTGACTCTTCTTGGACTGACACCAGCGAAGCTTTATTGGTTCGAAAACAAAGTAAAAAAGCCAGAGAAACACGCGGGTTTGATTTTAGACACTTTCACGATCTGGCCCAAGCGCAAGGATATAGCCGGCTTAGTGATTTATATGACCACGTTCAAAAAGCGCACCCAAGTTTTACTATTGCCGAACATCAACTAAACACTCTAGGTTTATATCTTTCATTTCAACCAGATGCCCCAGAGCGAGGCATCGCAATCTTTGACTTTGCCATATCGCTTTATCCAAACTCTGCAAATTTACTCGACAGCCTTGCAGAAGCATATTTGTTTCAAAAAGACTACGCGAAGGCGCAAGAATATTTTAAAAAATCCTTGGGGCTCAATGCTCAAAATCAAAATGCCAAAAAAAGAATACAGCAATTGCGACAAAAAGGGTTTTAAATTTAGGTATTCAGGCAAAATATGCGAAGACCGTCATTTAAAAATCTTTCAATTTGAATACAGAAAAGAGGAGCTAAAATGACAAATCACCAAAAAATGGCCATCAAAATTATGGAGCTCTTAATTCTTTAGTGATGTTGGCTTTTTTACCGCTACCTAAGCAGCTACATTTCAACTATTTACTACTTTGGAGGCTTTAAATTTTTGAAAAAATATGGGCCAAAAAGTAAATTTTATCGTCTTAGCAATTATTGTGTGTATCAGTGCTTTTACAGCTTCTAGTTATCAAGGTTTAGACAGTGCCATCGACAAAGGAGATACGGCATGGATGCTTGTCTCTAGTGCCTTTGTTCTACTAATGACTCCAGGGCTATCTTTTTTCTATGGCGGTATGATCAACAAAAAAAATGTAATCTCTACCATGCTGCAAAGTTTTGTAGCCTTAGGCGTGATAAGCGTGATTTGGGTCATTGTTGGGTTTAGTCTTGCCTTTGGCGATAGTATCGGAGGCATCATTGGCAATCCTATGACCTACTTTAATTTTAAAAATGTAGGAGCGGCACCCTATCCAGATTTTG
Source organism: Cytophagaceae bacterium (assembly GCA_002712765.1). Classification (GTDB taxonomy): domain Bacteria; phylum Bacteroidota; class Bacteroidia; order Flavobacteriales; family Flavobacteriaceae; genus Dokdonia. Next base: position 3,196 of record PAUP01000018.1, read on the forward strand.
CCGATAGCATACCTTTTTTGCTTTATGCGTTATTTCAATTAAAATTTGCGATTATCACCCCTGCCTTAATCACCGGTAGTTTTGCAGGAAGAATAAGGTTTAGGAGTTATATCCTATTTATGGTCTTATTTAGCCTTTTTATATACAGCCCGTTGGCACATATGACCTGGCATCCAGATGGACTTTTTAGAACCTGGGGCGTGTTGGATTTTGCAGGAGGTACTGTGGTACATATGTCGGCGGGGTTTGCTGCCCTGGCAGGTGCCCTTTATTTGGGTAAAAGAAAAAGTCCTGTTACTACTCACGCCAATGTACCTTATGTCATATTAGGAACTGGCTTGTTGTGGTTTGGATGGTTTGGTTTTAATGCGGGGTCGGCCCTGGGGGCCAATGCCGATGCCGTTATTGCCTTTGCCAATACTAATATTGCTTCGGCTACGGCTATGATTACCTGGTTGTTTTATGAACGGATGCTAGGTAGAAAAATGTCTGCGGTAGGTGCTTGTATAGGTGCCATAGTAGGACTTGTTGCTATTACGCCCGCCGCTGGTTTTGTCAATATTGGCCAGTCTATGATCATAGGGTTTATCGCGGCTATTGTTTCTAACTGGATGATTTATCTCAAAAATAAATCTGCCATAGACGATACCTTAGATGTATTTCCCAGTCATGGTATTGGAGGCATAGTGGGCATGTTATTGACCGGTGTTCTCGCGGCCAAGGTAGGCCTCATTTATGGAGAGACAGAAACATTTTTAATGCACCTTTTGGCCTTGATTATTACGGCCATATTCACATTTGGTGGTAGTTTGTTACTGTTTAAACTTGTCGATCTTTTGCTTACCATGAGAGTTAGAGAAGATCAGGAAGAGCGGGGCCTTGACTTGAGCCAGCATGGAGAGTCTTTTGAACAAAATTAGTGCCCAAGCTCTGAATAGCACTTGAGTTATTTTTCACTTAAATGTGCTTTCTTTAACAGCAATACTATAGGTCATATGAAAACCATGTATCACCTTTTTTTTATTGGTCTTTTATTGTGCTTTTGCGAAAGTTGTCACACGGCAACTTCTCGCCCATCTCCATCTGAAACTAAAACAGTCCAGTCATCAAGTATTGAAAAACTCAAAAGCTATACAGATGATGGCAAACTCACCTATGAGGGGCAAAAAGTAAATGGTCAAAAATCAGGTACTTGGACNTATTATTTTGAAGATGGCAGCCCTTTTAAAATCGCAACTTACAAGGCCGATGAATTGGAAGGCCCCTGGACGCTGTTTCANCCAAANGGAACNCTAAGAANCAAAGGCGCTCACAAAAANNANAGACCNTACGGNACTTGGCANTATTACCTNGATAATAACAGTCTAAAATATGTCAAGGNNTATGATGATAATGGCAGAAGCGGGCTTTGGCAAGGCTATTNTGACAANGGGCCATTNCATTATGAAGAGCGTTATCAAAACAACAANCCTCATGGGCTTTGGACGACNTATTATGCCAACGGGCAAATCTANACCCAAGGAGCAATGGTAGANGGNAAAAAAGAGGGGCAGTGGATCNTATATGATGATAANGGGGATCTCTTAAAAAAGACTACCTTTAAAAAAGGCATTTTACAAGCCAATTAATAGTTGTGATAATTCTATTAATCTTCTAGCGCTGTAAATGTTGATACGCTTAAAGTAAATCTGGATGAAGAGGCTAACTCAAATTAAAAAAATAGGGAATTGGGCTTCTTGTCTTTGTTTGGGAGTGATCGTTGTCATTGGCAGTTGCAGTCATCCCAACAACAAAACACTTTCTCAGAAACCCATCGAGGTATCGACCATACCTGTTAAGCAGCATATAGACAGTATAAGTCTTGCCGCCGCGCTCTTACCCGAATTTAAAACCGACCCTCATATAAATGAATCTCAAGGCAATCAATTAAGTGGCGTGGTACGTACTCTATTTCAGGATCATCAGGGCAATTTTTGGTTTGGAACCCAAAATGGATTGTGCCGTTACAGCGATGAATTAATCTATTTTGACATAAAAGATATCCACGGCGAGCACATCACAGTAAAGGATATCACCCAAGATAAGGATCATAACTTGTGGGTGGCGCACAGTGGAGGAATTACCAAATTTGACGGGGAGTTTTTTACCCATTTTTCTACCAAGAATGGATTGTTGGATAACGATGCCTGGGCCATTACCACAGACCATCACAATACCGTTTGGGTAAGCACTCTGGCAGGTATCAACACTTATGACGGAACAGCGTTCAAAACATTTGACTTACCCAAAGCTACAATAGATACCACTCGGGGTGTCTCTAGCGCATACATTGTGCACAGCATTACTAAAGACGACAACGACAATCTATGGTTTGGCACCAATGGCGGGGCGTATCGCTATGACTATAAAAACTTAGAACGACTCACAACGGCCGATGGTTTATGCGGCAATATGGTCAATACTATAATTTTTGATCAACAAGGGCAAATGTGGTACGCTACCGTCCACAATGGGCTATGCATGCGTCAGGAAGATCGCGATATCAATATTTCAGAAAAAGCTGGACTTGTCGATAAGGATGTATGGAGTGTCATCATTGATCGTAAAAATGACCTGTGGTTTAGTGTGAAAGGCATTGGTATTTACCACTATGACGGGGTGGTGTTTACTTTGTATGATATAGATGATGGATTGGCTCATTTGAGCATGTTCAAACTACTGGAAGATCAGCAAGGTCGTATCTGGGCTAGTGGTTTTGGAGGTGCCTATCGTTTAGAAAACAATCGGTTTGTCAATGTAACCAGAGATGGGCCTTGGCAATAGGACTAAGTGTTTGAGGTGGGCTATTGTGATCTATTTTTCGCTATAGCGAAATCAAAACCGTACTGATGGAACATAAAAAAACCACCCCGAAGAGTGGTTTTTGCGTTGCTGTTTACAACTTATTTATTCTGAGCATAAAGTGCAGCGACCTTAGTCCAATCAATTACATTAAAAAATGCATTGATATAATCTGGTCTTCTATTTTGGTAATTTAAGTAGTAGGCGTGCTCCCAAACATCAATTCCTAGAATTGGGAAACCACCACAACCTACTTTTGGCATCAATGGATTGTCTTGATTTGGAGTAGCACATACTTCTACTTTTCCTCCTTCGTGTACACATAGCCACGCCCAACCTGATCCAAATTGTGATCCTGCTGCGCTTGAAAAAGCATCTTTAAAGGCTTCAAACGAACCATAGGCATCATTGATAGCCGTAGCCAACTCTCCTGTAGGTTCTCCGCCTCCATCTGGTGACATTACTTCCCAAAATAGACGGTGATTGTAAAATCCACCTCCATTGTTGCGAACCGCCTTATTTGACATATCGAGATTGATTAAAATATTCTCGATTGACTTGCCTTCAAGGTCGGTACCTTCTATGGCGTTATTTAATTTTGATGTATATCCTGCGTGATGCTTACCGTGGTGTATCTCCATGGTACGAGCATCTATGTGTGGCTCTAATGCATCATGTGCATAGGCCAATTTTGGTAATTCAAATGACATAGATTTTGATTTTAGTTAGTATTTCTTTTAACAAATTTAAGCATTGCACACAAAATCAATGGTTAAAGAAACCTTATTGTTTTTAAGTGTAGGTCTATTTCTAGGTAAAAATACCTGATACTGGGTATTTCGGCAATGATTTAGTTTGTCCATTTTTGTCGATGTTAACCAATACGCAAACCGATGAAAACCAAATTTTTATGTTACACTTTACTTGCTGCTAGCCTTTTTTTCACTGGCTGTGGCGACGATGATACCCCAAATGACCCCGTAACAACTTCTGATGATGATGGTATGACCGATGACGGCACCTCAGACACAATCCTAGCCGATGCACAAGATGAAACCGTGGGTACCCTAACTAATGGAGATCAAAAAACATGGCGCATATCACAAGCCACTCTAAGCAACAACTTTGGTACTTTTGACATCTCGACCAATTATAATGTTGTTGATGATGAGTTCATTTTTTCTGGAACACGAAGTAGCGGCAGTGTCGAATGGCGTCCCGGAAATGACATTAAGCTTGATGCAACCTCAAGCCAAGCATCCCTACTGGACTATTATCAGGCTCCAGAAATTGGAGGGTTTTCTTTTGACCCAGAAAGCAGCACTGCTTTAAGTGGTTTGGGAGGTAAACTCACTTTTACTGTTGTTGATGAAAACACCATAATGGGTGCGCTTAACTTTAACAACAGAATGACCGATGCCACTATAGATCTAACACTTACCACTAAGCTGGCCTCAGATTATGCGAGCCCTCCAAGCAGTGGTCTGAGTTTTTCTGAAGTGGGCAGCTTTGAGGCATACGCAGCCTTTGCACAACAGGGCAATGTGGGCATGGTAGGATCTAACCCAAACAACAGCATATACCTCGCCTATAGAGACGATTGCGCCGAAAACAATTTGCGTAGCCGTGTTATAAAATTAGATCTCGCCACCGGCAACATCACCGAAAAACGCACCGACATAAATGATTTTTTTACCAGAAAACTCAATATCGTCAACAACGAATTGGTGCTCACAGGGGGGCTAAATGTTTATACCTACGATTTGGATATCATCGACGATCCTATTGTTAGCCCGCATAATGCAGGAAGTCTTTCACGCTTTTCTTCGGCTACTCAAGGAGATAACTTATATATCGTTGGGGGAGATCTTGATGACCCCGCAGACAAAATAAGACTGTTTGATCGCACTACAGGGAGCTTGAACCAAGTAGCGACTTTACCTACCCCAAAAGTACACGCTGGGTCAGAGATTCTCAACGACAAGCTGTATGTATTTTCAGGGAGGACAGAATTTTTTAATGACGACACCGCAGAGACCACATCGTATATATATGATATCAATTCGGGCTCGTTTACCTCATTTGACTTTCCAGTCACGCTTTTCAACTCTTATGCGGCTAGAAATCAAAATCTAATCTATATCGTAGGTGACACAAGAGATCTAAGCACAGGTGATGTTAATATCTGGATGGGCGTGTACGACACACAAGATGGCAGCATTACAGAAATAGCACATAATCTAGACGATTCAGACCTCAGCTCTTACGTACATGCCATGACCGTTGTCGATAATAAGATTTATGTGGCCTACGGTGATGCTTCAAGATTTGATCCCGACGACACTTGCACAGCATTGCAATGGTCTATACAAGCGGCTACTTTGAATGAGTAATGTGACGCAACCTTTTAGAAAAGCAACTGTCTTAACTATGGATTGCTTTTTTAAGGGAAAGAAAGTAATTGCATAGGTTATGTTTGTTTTAGTTAAAAAAGCTACTCGGTATAGAGTAGCTTTTTTTATCTTAGTCTTATGCCGCAAACACACGCCTTTACCATTTTTAACGCCTCTGCTGGCTCTGGTAAAACCTATACCCTAGTCAAAGAATATCTAAAGGTTCTACTTCAAAGTAGTCAAGCCAATAAATACAAGCAACTCCTTGCGATAACCTTTACCAATAAGGCTGTTTTTGAGATGAAATCTCGTGTACTTGACAGCCTTCAATCTTTTGCCAATCACGATGCTAACAACAGTATGCTTCTTGCGATTGCCGAAGAATTAAACCGTACACCAAAAGAGATCGCTAAGCAGGCAAGTGAGGTGTTGACCAATATCATACACAACTATGCGGCTTTTGATATTGTCACTATAGATACCTTTACCCATCGCATCTTGCGCACTTTTGCCAAAGATCTGCAGTTGTCGTCTAATTTTGAGGTTTCGCTTCAAGCGAAAGAAGTCTTACGTCAAGGGGTAGATGCCCTTATTGATCGGGCGGGAACAGATCAAGAGATTACCCAAACGCTGGTCGATTTTGCCTTAGAAAAAGCCGATGATGACAAAAGTTGGGATATCTCTCTAGACCTCAATACCATTGCCAAACGCTTACTATCTGAAAATGATCTCAAACCAATTAGTGAGCTACAATCCAAAACGCTTAAAGATTTTACCCACCTCAAGTCCATATTACACAAAAAGGTCAAGCAAACCCATACCGAGATACAACACTTGGCAACGGCCATGCTCGATCTATTTGAAGCCGAAGGTTTAGAGAAAAGTGATTTTACAAGAGGAACATACTTCTCCTACTGGGAGAAACTCTTAAAAGAAGACAAAAACCTGAAATTTGATTTAAAATGGCAAAATGAAATCCAAGAATACAGTTTCTATACTAAGGCGACAACACATACTGCCAAAGCAACGATAGACCGACTCAAACCAGATTTTATAGCCGCCTTTGAAAAAAGTAAGGCCTTGTGGCATACGCATTATAAGTTCGAGAGTATGCTACGCTTGCTTACCCCATTATCGGTTTTACACTTAATACACCAAGAGCTTGAAGCGCTTAAAAAGGAAGAAAACATAGTGCTTATCTCAGATTTTAACAAGCAAATTTTTACTTACCTCCAAAAGCAACCTGCTGCCTTTATCTATGAGCGCTTAGGTGAACGCTACACCAATTACTTTATCGATGAGTTTCAAGACACTTCTATATTGCAATGGCGTAATTTGATACCCCTTATCGATAATGCGCTAGAGAGTCAAGCCACAGATACGGTGGCAAACAGCCTATTGCTCGTAGGAGATCCCAAACAGGCCATTTATAGATGGCGTGGGGGCGCCGCCGAACAATTTATAGACCTCACTCAAAAAGAGCATCCCTTTAGTTTGGAAAATATAGAGGTAGCCTCATTAGATACCAATTGGAGAAGTCACAAAAATGTCATCGCCTTCAATAATTCCTTTTTTAGGCATATCGCGGCTACGTTAGACAATGAAGTGTATCGCGCTATTTATCACAACGACAACAAACAACATCACAACTTTAGAGAAGGTGGGCAGGTTAGGTTGACATTGGTGCCCGATGGCACGGTCGAAGAGAAAACGCCTCTCTATCTGGAAAAGGTCTTAGCCCAAGTAACCGCACTAGAAAAAGAAGGTATTCCCTTAGAGCAGGTGTGTATACTTACCCGTAAAAACAAACAGGGGGCTATGATTGCTCAACATCTATCACAACATAACTATAAAGTAGTTTCTCCAGATAGCCTGCTTATCGATGCCTCTGCTGTGGTACAGTGTATTGATGCGATCTTAAGACTCATTGCCCGTCCCGATCAACCCGAAGTGACAATTACTGTTCTTGAATATCTGGCCAATACACTAGAGATCACACAGCCCTACCATTTTTTAAAGACCTGGGTACACAAACCTACCCAAGAGATTTTTGAGATGCTGGCTCAAGAGTATCAGCTTAATTTTTCGATCGCACAGTTTGAGCAATACCCCTTATACGAAGGTGTCGAATATGTCATTAGAAGTTTTAATCTGAGTGAGCAATGTGATGCTTTTGTCATGGGTTATCTCGATGAAATTTATAGCTTTTCTCAAAAGCACAGTAGTGGGCTTGGCGGATTTTTACAGTATTATGAAGATACAAAAGATACGTTGAGTATAGCGGCTGCATCCCAAAAAGGGGCCTTGCAAGTAATGAGCATTCACAAATCTAAAGGTTTAGAGTTTGCCGTTGTTATTTATCCCTTTGCCGATACCGAGCTTAGTCCCAACCCGAAAGATGCGGTCTGGTATCCTGTCTCACCAGATAGTTATGGGGGCTTTGATCATCTATTGGTCCGCAACAACAAACAACTTGCCGCCTTTGGACTTGAGGGCCAGGCTATTTTTGAGCGTTTACAAGAACAAGAGCATTTTGACGCTATCAATCTGTTGTATGTGGCAATGACCCGAGCCGTTGAACGGTTGTATATCTTTTCGAGCTTTCGCGAAAGCAAAACCCATACCATAACCACCTACGGAGATCTCTTTGTAGATTACTTGAAAAAAGATGGCCTGTGGGAGACAGATACCGCTGAATATACCTGGGGAGATGCCGGTACTTTTAAGACCGCCCCAAAGCCTTTTGCACAAACAACAGCTATCCCCTTTTATAGCTCTGCCAAAGAGAGCCATCACATAGAAGTCATTACCAAGGCCGCTTTTTTGTGGGATGATCACAGACAAAAAGCCATCAATTTTGGTAATTTGATCCATGAACTTATGGCGCGCATTAACACCAGAGACCAAGCCGAGGGAGTTATTGCCGAGGCCCTATCTGAAGGTCTTATCGCCGCATCATTTGAAGAAGAGTTAAGTGGTTTGCTTGAGCAGGTCTTAGCACATCCCGATTTAAAAGAGCTGTTTCAACCCGAGCATCAGGTCTATACCGAACGCCCCATATTGGCACAAGATGGCAGCATTCACATACCCGATCGCATAGAGGTCAAAGCCGATGGCACACCTGTTATCATAGATTACAAAACGGGCGAACCTCAAGAGTCACACGAATTTCAATTAGATCGATATACAGAAATTCTTATAGAAATGGGGCTGCCTACCCCAGAGCGAAAATTAGTATATGTTAACGATCAAATCACTGTCCTGAATATTTAAAATGGATACCTTTGCAAAAAAAGCAGCATATGTACGGAGCTATACAACAACACTTACAAAAAGAACTCGAAGAAATTAAAGAGGCGGGTTTGTATAAAAAAGAACGCATTATTACCTCACCACAAGATGCCGTTATCAAAATCTCTACTGGAGAGGAAGTGATTAATTTTTGTGCAAACAACTATTTGGGACTTTCGTCTCATCCAGAAGTAATCCAAGCGGCCAAAGATGTCATGGATACGCATGGTTTTGGGATGAGTTCGGTGCGTTTTATCTGTGGTACACAAGACATTCACAAAACCCTCGAACAAAAGATAGCCGAGTTTTACGGCACAGAAGACACCATTTTATACGCAGCAGCTTTTGATGCCAACGGCGGTGTTTTTGAACCTCTATTATCAAAAGAGGATGCTATTATTTCAGATTCACTCAATCACGCTTCTATCATAGATGGAGTGCGCCTTTGTAAAGCCGCTCGATATCGTTATCAAAATAATGATATGGCAGATTTGGAGAAACAACTACAACAGGCCAATGCCGATGGAGCGCGTCACAAAATAATTGTGACCGATGGTGTGTTTTCTATGGATGGTCTAGTAGCTCCACTTGACAAAATTTGTGACCTGGCAGACAAGTATGACGCTATGGTGATGATAGACGAATGTCACGCCACAGGTTTTATAGGAGAGACTGGACGCGGCACCCTTGAAGAAAAAGGGGTGATGGATCGTATTGATATTATTACAGGAACGCTTGGTAAAGCCCTAGGTGGAGCCATGGGAGGGTATACCACTGGTAAAAAAGAAATCATCGAAATATTAAGACAGCGATCTCGACCGTATTTGTTCTCCAATTCTTTGGCGCCTGCCATAGTTGGGGCATCTATTAAGGTATTTGAAATGTTGTCTAAAGATACTAGCTTAAGAGATACTCTAGAAGCCAATACCGCCTACTTTAAAAAAGGTATGACCGAGGCAGGCTTTGACATCATCGATGGAGACTCGGCCATAGTGCCTGTTATGCTTTATGATGCCAAGCTTAGTCAAAAAATGGCCGATGCTCTCTTAGAGGAAGGAATCTACGTTATAGGTTTTTTCTTTCCTGTCGTGCCAAAAGAAAAGGCGAGAATTAGAGTTCAATTGAGTGCAGCTCACAAAAAAGAACATCTTGATAAAGCCATTCAGGCCTTTACCAAAGTGGGAAAAGAACTCGGGGTAATTTAAGCAATACCAATGTTTACCACACTTGCTGATTCACAAAAATTTAGTACATTTATCTTTGTTGATAAAATTTAACAACTTACTTTTGTAGCTAATTAACACTTAAAATAAGCAATAAACAATGAAACATCTTAGCAGATTTTTAGTCGCTTCGCTTCTAGTTTTCGGACTTAGCTCTGTGAACGCGCAAGACGAGAATAACAAATGGGCGGTTAACATCGGTATTAATGCCGTTGACACCTATCCTGTAGGAGACAAGGTATTAGGACTTCGAGGAGACGTGTTCAGCGAGTACTTTAATGTAAACGATCACTGGAACATCCTACCTTCTGTAACTTCAATCAACGTATCTAGATACGTAGGTGATGGTTTTGTAGTAGGTGTTACAGGTACGATCAACCAAATCGACAGATTAGGAGACACTCGACCTAGAAACTCATTACAGTACTACGGTGCTGATGCGGCCATTACATACAGCTTAAGAGATGTTCTCTTTGGAGAAGGTGGATGGTTTGATCCATACTTAGGAGTAGGTGCTGGTTATACATGGTTGGAAAGCGATGTAACACCTGGTATTCCTGGTTTTGGAACAGCTAACGCTCAAGCGGGTATCCGTTTTTGGTTAGGAGACCAATTTAACTTTGGTGTAAACTCTAATTATAAGCACGCTTTCGAAAATGATGGTGTAAAACACTTCCAACACACTGCTTCAGTTGGATTTGTATTTGGAGGAAAAGATACAGACGGTGACGGAATCTACGATCAAGATGACGAATGTCCAGAAACTCCAGGTCTTCCTGAGTTTAACGGATGTCCTGATACTGACGGAGACGGAATCCAAGATTCTAAAGACGCTTGTCCTACTACTGCTGGTTTAGCAGAGTTTGACGGATGTCCTGATACTGATGGTGACGGAATCCCTGATCCTAAAGATGCTTGTCCTACAGTAGCTGGAATTGCTGCCTTAGGTGGTTGTCCTGATGCCGATGGTGACGGAATCAAAGATTCTGACGATGCTTGTCCAAACGAGGCAGGACCACGTGCTAACAACGGATGTCCTTACGAAGATAGAGATGGTGACGGTGTATTAGACAAAGATGATGAATGTCCAGATGTTGCTGGTACTGTTGCAAACGACGGTTGTCCAGAAGTATCTGTTGAGGTAATCAACGCTTTAAACCTTGAGTTTAAATCTGTATTGTTTGATTTCAACAAAGCGTCATTACGTCCTGAGTCTTATTCTACTCTTGACAACATCGCTGGTATTATGAATGAATATCCAACAGCTCGTTTCCTTATCGAAGGTCACACCGATAGTATTGGTAGTGATTCTTACAACCAGGAACTTTCACAAGAAAGAGCTGCTTCTGTTATGCAGTACTTAACAGGAAAAGGTATCGCTGCAGGTCGTTTAGAGTCTAAAGGATTTGGCGAAAGTCAGCCTATCGCTTCTAACAAGACTGCTGCTGGTCGTCAAGAAAACAGACGTGTACAATTATCTCTATTAGATCAATAAGAGATCACACACAAAATATATTAGGAAAACGCCTCGATACATCGGGGCGTTTTTTATTTTGCTTATTTTAGGATGATGCAAAGTTTTATTTCAGAGGTTGTAGATGCACTTATCAAAGAGAAGCATCCTTTTTCAGATTCAGTAATTATTGTCCCGAGTAGACGGGCTGGGGTAGTGTTTAGAAATACGCTTTCGCGAAAGCTAAAACAAACCCTCTTCTCGCCTTCTATTTACAGTATTGAAGAGTTTATAAGTCATGTTTCTGGTCTCAAGACTATAGATAGTACAGCACAGTTATTTGCCTTTTTTAAGGTTTATCAAGCTGCCACACCCGAAGACCAACAGGAATCATTTGACACTTTTTGCGGATGGGCCCAAACCGTACTACACGATTTTAACGAGATTGATCGTTTTCTGGTAGATCACAAGCAATGCTTTAATTATCTAAGTGCCATACAACAAATGGAGTCCCACTGGTCTACCAATGCCGAGGGGTCCTCCCTTGTGGCCAATTATCTTAACTTTTGGAATCGATTGCCTGAGTATTATGAGCTATTTACCCAAGCACTTCAAAAACAAAATAAAGGCCATCAAGGCCTCGCATACCGCAAAGCTGCCGAAGATATTGAGTTTTATATCCAAAATAATCCTTCCCAAACCCATGTGTTTTTGGGCTTTAATGCGCTTAACGCTGCAGAACAACAAATTATTCAGGCCTTATTAGCCACTGGAAATACGCAGGTCTATTGGGATATTGACGCTACCTTTTTAAACAATCCCAAACATGAAGCAGGGATGTTTATCAGATCGTATTTTAAGCAATGGCCCTATTACAATCACAATGAGCCCAAATGGGTAAGTGAGCTGTATAACAAGCCAAAAAAAATCGCTGTTGCTGCGATCAATCAAACGATTGCCCAAGCCAAATATGTAGGTAGTTTACTAGCCCAACGTGCTAAGGAAGAACTGGAAGAAACCGCAATTGTATTAAGTGATGAGCAGTTGCTACTGCCTATTCTTAACGCACTACCAGAACAAGTAAGCGCGGTCAATATTACCATGGGAATCCCACTGGGTCAAACTCCTGTGGCCTCCTTTTTTGATGCTCTATTTGTGATGCACAAAAAAGAAACCCCTCGTGGCTACTATTACAAACACATCTTAGCCATACTACAGCATCCTATGATGCTACTGGTTGCTGGTGCATATGGTAAAGCCATCGCAGCCCGCATAGAAAGAGAGAATCTTATTTATATGCCTGCTGAGACCATTAAAGCCCTATTTATTACGACACCATTTAAGGCGCTAGGGGCTAATATTTTTGATTCATGGCAAAACAATCCTGCTACAGCAGTAACTCAAGCCTTGGCCTGTATAGACCAGCTCAAAGACAACTTGCTCTCTTTTAAGGATAAAACACCGCACAGCCTTACTATCGAATATCTATTTGGCTTTTATAAGGCGTTTAACAGCTTAAAAAACCTAAATGACAGCCATGCCTATATCAAGGACATAAGTACCCTATATCGCTTTTATTTGGACACCTTGGCCGCCGAAACCTTAGACCTTCGCGGAGACCCACATCGCGGTTTGCAAATTATGGGGATGCTCGAGTCTAGAGTGCTTAATTTTAAACACGTGATCTTGACCTCGGTCAATGAAGGGGTGCTACCAGCAGGTAAAAGCACCAATTCGTTTTTGCCCTATGATGTTAAGCTCACCTATGACCTTCCTACCTATCGAGAAAAAGATGCCGTTTATAGTTATCACTTTTACCACCTTCTACACCGCGCAGAAACGGTGCATTTGCTCTACACTACCCAATCTGAAGGTATAGGCGTAGGCGAAAAAAGCAGGTTTATACACCAATTAGAAATTGAAGGGCCACATAGACTAGAACAAACCATTGCCACTGCCAGCTTTCAAATTCCTGCGGTGGTTGAGAAAGTGATTGAAAAAACACCAGAAATGATAGCGCAGCTTACAGCCCTAGCTAGCTCTGGATTTTCGCCTTCGTCATTGAGTACCTATCTCAGAAATCCAGTAGATTTTTATTACAAATACGTTTTGGGCATTAAAGAATCCGATTCGGTAGAAGAGACTGTGGCTGCCAATACCATGGGAACCATAGTTCACAATACTATGGAAACCTTATATACACCATATCACAATCAAATACTGAGCGTAGATATTATCAAATCGCTTCGCCAGCGTATTACAGACACTGTAGCCATTGAATTTGAAAAAGCCTATGGGACTATTAAAAAATTGGCAGGTAAAAACCTCATCATCAAAGAGGTGATTTGTCGGTATATCGAAAACTACCTTGAGCTTGAGCTCCAAAATCTCAAAAAAGGCGATGAAGTGATCATCAGAGGTCTAGAGCAACGCCTAAGCAGTGAGAGCGGTTACCCCGGTGCCCGTCTTAAGGGTACTGTTGATTTGATCGAAGAGCGCAATGGCGTGTTTCAAATTGTAGATTATAAAACGGGGAAAACTGAGCAACGAAACCTTAGCATCAAAACTTGGGAAGATTTATTGGCTCCAGAAGGCAAATACGAAAAAGCTTTTCAGGTGTTGACCTATGCCTATATGCTTAATAAGAATAACTCCCTTCCTTTTCCGGTTAGAGCAGGCATTACCTCTTTTAAGAATCTTAAAAATGGATTTCTGCCGTTTACTTTTGAAAAAGACACTGCTATTACCCAAGAGACCCTCGAGGCGTATGAGCAACAGTTGCATCGTCTGATTGGTGAGATTTTAGATCCTAAAATTCCCTTTAAAGAGGAGTGAATGTTTTGTTCTGATCTTGTAGATTGGAAATAGTGAACAGCCACTCGGTTTAATTCAGCTTTGTTCTTTTTTGCATTGCCCAAAGGGGCGAACGGTAATTGTTGGTCTTGTAGACCAAGAATAGTGAGCAGCCAGGAGGTGCGGTGGCCTAAAGTCTTAACTTAATCATCCTATTCAGCTTTGTTCTTTTTTGCATTGCCAAAAAAAGAACCAAAAAAGTCTAGCCTAGAACCCGCTCCATCACCCATTACGCTTTGCCGCGCTAAACAAAATAAACTCGCATCAACATTTTTTTTAGATACTATATTCCTACTATGCTCAAACAGTATTTTGTTTTTAACGCTCCCCAAAGCTATGGGTCCCGATATCGTGGGTAAAGGCGAAGTACTGTATTAGTATAGCTTTTCGATTTTCAATTGACTATTTCTCATTATTGCTGGCACACGTCACAGACGAGCGCTAGCTGGAGATATGATTTTTGGAATTGAAAATCAGAAATAGGGATTTTCTAAGCACAATGATGTTTTGACTATTGAACAAATACTAGCTTTATCAATTAATAAGACCGCCCTATTAATTACATTCAACATAAGTATAATTCAAATTAATATCTAAAGCAGATAACATTTGATCTTTCATTAAATTGATGCATGCTCCACATTCGTTATAAATCAATTGCAAATTTGCACCTCCATTGTTTAAAATATCTTCTCTAAAACTAATCGACACATCAGACATCAATTGCGTAGAACCGTTTAAACAACTATTAACAGCATCTGCATTTATCGTTCCGTTCATATCAGACATAAAGTTCAAATAATCGTCAAAACTTAATCCATTGGCAGAACCAGTTTCAGGAATAAAATAAAGACCATTGAATAGCTCAATAATGCCCAACATCCCATTTATAGACCATTGCTTAGAAAAATCAAAAGAACTATGAGGAGTCTCTAATAAATCAGGATTCAACACTCCAGTGCAAACACCTATAGGGTTACCAATTTTTTTGAATCTAATTTCCTCTTCAAAATTTCGTATCATTTCATTTGCAACAATATTAATAGAACCTGTAGAAGAATTCTGAGTTGCTGCAATAAAAGTATCTCTATAAGATGATCTCCATTCACCTAAAACAGTCCCAAATAACTGTTCCAAATCTTCAAGAACAGCCACTAAATAGGCATAATAGGCTTCTCGATTTGGACCGTTTAATATTTGCTCAGTTTCACTATCTGAATCCCCAATATTGAGCAAGTATTCGATAGCTGGAAACCCTTTAGCAAATGTGTTTTGTGGTGCCGACAAATCATATATGCCGCTTTCAACGTTTTGCGTTAATTGAACTACATCTAATGGATAGCTATTAACGTTATCTCTTAAATTTAAATCAATTGCAGGGCCAAAATTATAAATACTTGCACGCTGCCAAGTAGCATTTACAAAATCATACCAATCCCTATAATTTCTGATAGTTCCAAGATTGAACTCCATATCTGTGTTAGCTAGGACTATAGTATAAAAATCAGATATTTTAAAATATAGTTGCTCATAATAGGGTATGATCATATTGTCTGACAAATTGGTAAGTAAACCGGTTTTATTAAAACTGGTAGATGATTCGTCGTTATTCGTTTCTTCCTCCTGTATTACATTGTTATCTGGAAAATCAGACGAATCTGAAGAACAATTCAACAAAAAAAATGACAGTAAAAATAGACTCAAAAATCGCCTCATTATTTTTCTTTTTTTAGCAATCTACAAAATTAAATTCCGCTAGCGCTCGTCTACGATCGGAGATTTTATTACTACAGAGACTACTCACTTTATTGTATTGAACAAGCTGCTTTAGTATGGATACAACTAAACTGTAATAAATATCAATTTACAACTTCTATAAAACCTTTTTTTAATTGATCACAGGGGTGAAAAGCCAGGAGGTGCGTTGGCCTAAACGCTAGCCTAGAACCCGCTCCATCACCCATTACGCTTTGCCAGACTAAACAAAATAAACTCGCATCAACATTTTTTCTAGATAATCAATTCCTACTATGCTCAGACAGTATTTTGTTTTTAACGCTCCCCAAAGCTATGGGTCCCGACGTCATGGCTTAAGGCGATGTACTGTATTAGTATAGCTTTTCGATTTTCAATTGACTATTTCTCACTTTTGAGGATAGCTGTCTGAGACGAGGGTTTGA
The DNA here is from genome assembly GCA_002712765.1 of Cytophagaceae bacterium. GTDB lineage: Bacteria > Bacteroidota > Bacteroidia > Flavobacteriales > Flavobacteriaceae > Dokdonia. Next base: position 19,430 of record PAUP01000018.1, read on the forward strand.
AGAGAGATGAATGCTATAAAAATAGCCCTCGCTATTTTCATAGTTACAGATTTTGGTGGCTGGATGAAATTTGTATATTCGCCCTGCTTATTATTTAAACTTCCAAATCATGATTAAAAGATATATAGTCATCTTCGTACTATTTATTTCAATGACAACCGTTGCTCAGCGATACACCTCAGCAACATTATTTCAAAAAGACGGTACTACTGTAACTAATAGAGTCTTTGTTAATTATGACAAAGAAATATTTGAATTTAAAAAAGGCAGCCTGCGTTTCGACCAAGTAGAAAAATTCCAGATTAAAGACAGGGTTTATGAAAGAATGAGTTTAAATCAACAAGGCTTTTTCGCACATGAATTACAATCAGGAAATGCAAGCCTTTTTGACCTTTCGGGTAATCGATATTTGGTACGGTCTAAAAGAGGTGTTTTAAAGATTATCGAGTTAGAGAAGGATCATAGCAAAAACATTGGTGTCCTTTCGCTACTGCTAAGCAATTGTAATGAACTTAGAGATTATTTATGGCAGTTAGAAGAAATAAAAGAGGAGAATCTCATTGCGGCAGTTGAACAATATAATTCTTGTAATTATGAGAATTTTATTGCTACACCTGGCGAAATAAAAAGAATAAAAGCAAATAAGTCGGAGGATCTATCTGTTTACTTAGGCTTAGGATATGGATTTAATGCTATTCGATTTGACGATGATGATGAATCTGAAAATATGCCTAGTGTACAATTTCAAGCAGGAATATTAGGTTTTCCCAACACCTCCATTGATGGAAATAATAAACTGGCCATAAGCTTAGAGTTAGTCGCCTCTTTTGGTAGTAAGACTGATTTTCAAAACACCTTTCTCAAAAGAGATATAAAGATTAATTCGTTTCGAATACTAGCCGGTACCGATTATTACATACTTCGCAATAAAAAAGTGAACCCATTTATCGGAATTAATGGCGGTTTAGCTATTGATACTTACAAAGGAATCATTACTCGTGCTATTTTAGATGAGCCTGTTGCTCCCTTAGAGGATTTAAAAGAGACCAGAGTTAATGCTATTTATGGATTTAAAGTAGGGACAACTTTTGCGCTCCCTTCTGAAAATGAACTTTCATTTAGCATCAACTATTTTCCAGAACGAGAAAAGGTTGTTCAAGAGGGTTTAAATCGCGACTTAAGTGTTTTTAATAGCTTTATTACGTTAAATGTGAATTACTTTTTCTAATGCTTGAAGCATACTCTATTTAGGGTGTTTTCAGTGCCCTTTTATACGAATATCTAAGCGCGTTCTTAAAGAAGCATTTTTGACCTTGTAGATTGGAATTAAAGAACAGCCACTCGGTTTTTTTCAGCTTTGTTCTTTTTTGCATTGCCCAAAAAAAGGGGCAAACGGCCATTATTGGTCTAGTAGACCAATAATAGTGAGCAGCCAGGAGGTGCGCTGGCCTAAAAGTCTAGTCTTAACCTATTCCCATCACCCATCACGCTATGAGCTCCTAAACAAAATAAACTCGCACGCTTTTGATCAAATAGATCCAAATTGCTTTTTGCTAAGCGTACTCAAACAGTATTTTGTTCTTAACGGTGCACCTAGCTATGGGTCCCGACGTCATGGCTAAAGACGATGTACAGTATTAGTATAGCTTTTTTATTTTCATTTGACTGTTTCTCCCTTTTGACGGCAGTCGTAAGAGACTAGGTTAGCTAGCTGATAGGTAACAATAAAAACCAAAAAACCCCAGCAATTGCTGGGGTTTTGGTGGGCTTGTGGAGAAGATCGGATTCGAACCGACGACCTCTTGACTGCCAGTCAAGCGCTCTAGCCAACTGAGCTACATCCCCATTTTTTATTTTGGGTACTGTTTTTTAAAACAGCAGTGCAATAATACAAATTTTATTCCTGTGTACTAAGAATTAATAAGGGTTTACTGGTATGAAATTCTCGTTTTAATACCGTGTCAGATTCCCACAGCTTTTTAAAAAAACCTCTTTTGCGACGCGTTACACACAACATATCTGGATTATGCGATTGAAAATGTTCCAAAACCCCCTGAAACGTAGTGGCATTTTCGGTTTCTTTATAGGTGGAGGCTAGCTTTTTTATCTTACCGCTCACTTTGGCGAAAGCCGCATCAGCATTAGGCGTATGCACATGCAATACATGTACTTCTGTATTAAAATGTTCTTTTAATTTATAAAGAGCATGTAACACTTTCTTTTTTGGAAAACGCCCATCTTTAAAGGCCATTAATAGATGTTCTGGGCCTTCAAATTGTAGGTTGTCTGGTACAATCATGACAGGGATATTGGTACCCTTTACCAGGCTTCCTGTGGTTTTACCCAGATACACCTCATCATTTACAGAGTTACTACGTGGCGATAATATCATTAGATCTACAGGTACGTGTTTGGCAAAGCGTTCTACACCTTCTACAATGCCGCCTTTAATAGGATGTGCAATTACAGACACGTCTTTGTGGTCTACAGCCTTAAGGACAGCATCTAGTTGATGTTCTGACTCCTCTTTCATCAACGTATTTACTTTAGACAAACCACCTACTCTAGACAATTCTCTAAAAATCGAGATCACATACACATTGGCATCCATCTGCTGTGCCATGTCAATGGCATACTGCAAGGTGTTTGCTGCGCTTTTTGACGAACCTAAAGGAACTAGAATATTTTTCATAATAGTTGCTGTATTTTTACGCTACACTGCAAAAATACTTTTAATCTGTGATTGTACCTGCAAAAATAGAAGAAATCCCCGAAATCATCCTAATGACACAGGCTTGTGCCCGTAAAATGATCACTCAAAACATTTATCAGTGGAACAGCCACTACCCTAGCCCAGATGCTTTTACATTAGATATTGCCCGCGGTGAGCTTTATGTGCTCAAAGCCCATCACCAGATCATTGGCTGTGTGGTTTGTTCGTTTGTTATGGATCAGGAATATCTGCCTATCCAATGGCTCACTCCTTCCAAAAACAATCTATACATACACCGGCTGGCGGTACATCCCGAGCATCAGTCACAGGGGCATGCGCGGGCGTTGATGGATTTTTCTGAAGCTTTCGCGAAAGCGCACTCCTGCCCATCGGTACGCCTAGATACCTTTAGCAAAAACGAGCGCAACCAACGCTTTTACACCGCGCGTGGCTATCAAAGATTAGGAAACATTTACTTTCCTAAACAGAGTGAACATCCCTTTTACTGTTATGAATTAGTACTTGATCATAAAGACGGGCCCAACAACCAAGGCCATTAACAATGCAAGCCGTAAATTTGCAGCTTAAAATTTTGAGCATTGGCTAGCATCGACATTTCATTTAAACGTATACAACAACTGGCCATACCAGCTATTATCGCGGGTATTGCAGAGCCTATACTTTCTAGTACCGATGCGGCAGTAGTGGGTAATATGCCATCCCTCAGTACCGAATCACTAGCAGCGGTTGGGATTGTAGGTTCTTTTTTGTCTATGCTTATTTGGATATTGGGACAAACCCGATCTGCCATTTCGGCCATCGTATCTCAAAATCTTGGCGCGGGTCGTTTAAAAGAGATTAGCGTATTACCTGCTCAGGCGATCTTTTTTAATATTCTCTTGAGCATACTCATATTAGGGGGGACCTACTTTTTTGTCGAGGGCATCTTCACGGCTATGAATGCCAAAGGTATCGTGCTCGATCTCAGTGTAGAATATTACAATATTAGAGTATGGGGGTTTCCGCTTACCTTATTTACCTTCGCGATTTTTGGCATTTTTAGAGGGCTACAAAATACCTTTTGGCCTATGGTGGTTGCCATAATTGGGGCAGCCTTAAATATTGGGCTAGACATTGTTTTGGTTTATGGCATCGAAGGATATATCGCCCCTATGGCGGTCAAAGGAGCCGCTTGGGCAAGTCTTATTGCTCAAATGGTCATGGCCATACTCGCGTTAATATTAGTACTTACCAAGACCAGCGTCTCTCTGCGTCTGCGATTTCCGCTTCATCCTGAGATCAATCGCTTGGTGCGTATGAGTGCCAATTTGTTTGTGCGTTCATTTGCTCTTAATGTGGCTCTTATTCTAGCGGTTCGCGAGGCTACTGCCATAGGTGATGCCTATGTAGCTGCCCACACTATAGCCGCAAACATCTGGTTGTTTACTGCCTTTTTTATCGATGGCTACGGGGCTGCTGGCAATTCGTTGAGCGGGCGTTTGCTAGGCGCGAGAGACTACCCTAATTTATGGAAACTCACTAAGAAAGTAGTGGGATATAATGGCATTGTTAGTGTATTATTGATCATTGGGTGTGCTGCTCTTTACTATCCCCTTGGCCAGCTTTTTAGTAACGAAAAAGAGGTTTTAGACATCTTTTACGGTGTTTTCTTTATGGTCATAATTATGCAACCCGTCAATGCGATGGCTTTTACCTTAGATTCTATATTTAAAGGGCTGGGTGAAATGGGCTATTTACGCAACACCTTACTACTGGCTACCTTTATAGGCTTTGTACCCACACTCTATATAGGTAGGTACTTAGATCTAGGGCTACTCGGAATCTGGCTGGCGTTTCTGGTCTGGATGTTATTTCGCGCAGGTGCACTTATGCTATTTTATCACAAAAAGTATTACAAGCTCGCTATTGGTCAAGACTAACGGCCTCTTCGGCAATAACTGTGGTCTCTAACGGTTTTCCGAGATAAACTAGCTGGCAATCGGCAAAAGAATCGGCTTCGACATCTTGTACAAATGAACTTACGATACGAATGCTACCATCTTTTTCTTTAACAAAAAGGGGCACCATATTCTGATCATTTTCCATAATACCCGCAATCTTGTGATAATCTTCTTCGGTCTGAATCGCTATCTCATTTATGCTTGGGTACCTACGTGCGACTTCGGTAAGATTGATAAAATCGTCTGAGGCAGAAAATAGCCCTTCTTTAGGAATATCATCTACATGATCCATCTCGCGTTTGGAGATGAGTCTATATGCACCGTGCTCACCAAATTGCTTCCTAAACTTATTGATCGCATACGAATTGATATCGCTATTGCCTGTAAGTGACATCAGGTAACCCACATCATTGAGTTCTATATCTTCTAAAAGCGTATCGGCATAGATATTGGCTTCTTTGGCGGTAAGACCCAATTCTTTGGCGGCTTGTACATTGTTAGAATTGCTGTCAAGAAGGACGACATGACGTCCGTTTTTCTGTAAATATTTGGCGATAAGCCGAGGCATTTCTGAAGCCCCAATGATCATAATACCTTCAGACTTGGTCAAAAAGACGCCCACAAGTTTGGCAAAAAGTCGCGCAGTCGTGGCGTTAAGCAGTACCGTACCTAGTACGATCATAAAAACCAATGGAGTGATATATTCGGCACCTGGTTCTCCATCAATTAACAATTTGGAACCAAATAGAGAGGCAATACCCGCAGCTACAATACCACGCGGGCCTACCCAACTTATAAATAGTTTGGCATTGAGCTTGAGATCTGAGCCAGAGGTGCTCAAGAAGACCCCTAGCGGTCTTACAATAAAGACCACGACTAGAAATAAAGCTAAGGTTTCCCAGCGATAGAGCAATTCTAAATCTTCGAGGTTCATATTGGCAGACAGCAGTATAAATAATACCGAAATCAACAGTACGCTCAACGATTCTTTAAAGTAGAGCAATTCTTTGATATTGGGCAGGTTGATGTTACCTAATACCATCCCCATTACCACCACTGCTAGCAGTCCAGATTCATGGGCAAAGATGTCAGATTCTACAAAAACAGCGAGTACAGCCGCTAGGGTAAACACATTCATCAAATAATGGGGAATGAGCTTTTTCTTAATTACAAAAGCTACGGCATGGGCAAAGGTAAATCCAAAAGTACACCCAAAAAGCACGATTTTCCCAAACTCGATCAAGGCTGTTTTAGTAAAGGCTGCCCCCTCACCTACACTTATAAACTCAAAAACCAATACAGCGACCAAAGCCCCGATAGGATCGATAAGAATACCTTCCCATTTGAGCACTGCCGAAATATCTTTTTTGACCGGCACATTTCTCAAAATAGGAGAGATTACCGTTGGCCCTGTTACGATAATCAAACCAGAGAATAGAAAAGACATTTGAAGACTCAATCCAAAAATGTAATAAGCAGCAATACCTGCTCCAAAAAAGGTCACCATAGATCCTAAGGAGATCAGTTTGGTAATCACTGGCCCCACATTCTTAATCTCCTCTCTTTTCAGGGTTAAGCCTCCTTCAAAAAGAATAATTGCAATGGCCAAAGAGGTAAAATAGTAAAGACTTTCTCCAGGAAAAAGTCCTTTCTCCCCATTCCAAATAGGTTCGATCCACTTGGTACCATCTTCAGAGATCATCGTAGAAACAGGACCTACAAAAAGACCGATAAGCAACAGGGGTAAAATAGCTGGTAGTTTGAGACGCCAGGCTGCCCACTGCGCGATGATTCCTAAAATGATTATTCCTGCTAACTCGATCATAGGTGATTGTTTTTGAAAGCCAAGCACGAAGATACTTCGCTCTGTCTAAAGTTAAGATACAATTCTTTGTTAAAAACCGATAGCTCAAAGCTTTTAAAATGCGTTTTTTCCTTATTTTGCAGGGCTTAATAACAATTTGGTGCCGCTTACGCGAAAAGTTACGAATACGATTTCGCCCGGAGCGTCCTTATCAAAAACCATAAGTAAAGCCTATATATGACCCTATACCCCATTGAAGCTGGTAATTTTAAACTAGATGGAGGCGCCATGTTTGGCGTAGTGCCTAAGAGTCTATGGTCTCGCACCAATCCAGCCGATGCCAATAATATGATTGATATTGCCGCTAGGTGTTTATTGATCGAAGAGGGCAATCGATTAATTTTAATCGATACAGGGATGGGTGATAAACAATCTGACAAATTTTTTGGATATTACCACCTCTGGGGCGATCACAGCTTGGAGGCCTCCTTGGCCCAACACGGCTTTCACAAAGACGATATTACCGATGTTTTTATGACCCACCTTCACTTTGACCACTGTGGGGGTTCTGTGGTTTGGAATAAAAATCGAACGGGCTATGAACCCGCTTTTAAAAACGCGACCTTTTGGACCAACGAAAATCACTGGGAGTGGGCCACAAAGCCCAATCGTCGTGAGAAGGCTTCTTTTTTGAAAGAAAATTTATTGCCCATGCAAGACAGCGGGCAACTTCGTTTTATTCAAAGAGATGGTTCGCAGTTCCAAGAAAATAGCGAATTAGATTTCGGCATCTTTTTTGCCGATGGTCACACAGAAAAGCAGATGATCCCACATATCAAATACAAAGGTAAAACCATCGTCTTTATGGCCGATTTGCTCCCAACCGCTGGGCACTTGCCTTTGCCTTTTGTTATGGGATACGATACGCGCCCATTACTCACCTTAGATGAAAAAGAGCTATTTTTAGACACGGCCGCCCAAAATGACTATTATCTGTGGCTCGAACACGATGCCCACAATCAACTAATAACCGTTGCACAAACCGAAAAAGGCGTGCGACTCAAAGACACTTATACCTTTAACGAACTATTTAATTAATATCATGAGAATACATACTGCAAAAACCCTATTACTCTCTGCTGCCACAGCTGTTGTTTTTACAGCCTGTGATACCCCAGCGCCACTTATTACTGTTCCTGTTGAAAACGTAGATACAAATCCTTTAAAAATAGGAAGTCTATCTGATGCCGAACTAAAATCATGGAGCGGTAAAGATTTATACGCAGACACTATCCCAGGGATGAGTGTAGAAAAGACATATAACGAATTATTACCCGGTAAAACCGGGACCAAAACTATCGTTGCTGTTATTGATAGCGGTGTCGATATAGAACATGAAGATTTAAAAAATAAGATTTGGACCAATCCCGGAGAAATTCCTGGTAATGGCATAGACGATGATAAAAATGGGTATATCGACGATATACACGGCTGGAATTTTTTAGGTGATATCACAGGTGAACAATTAGAGTTTGTACGTATTATCAATAGATATGAAGATCGGTTTGAAGGCAAATCCTTGGCAGATATCCCTGCTGGTGATAAAGCGCTTTTTATGACCTATCAAAAGGCCAAAAAGGAGCACGAAGAAAAAATGGCTGAGATGACGCAAAACAAACAGCGCTACACTCAGATTATGACTCAACTCAAAACCTCTCATGCGGCTGTTTCGGCCAAGTTGGGTAAAGAAGACTATACCGCTGCCGACATGGCCAGTATAGAAAACCCAAGCGAGGAGATGAAAAATCACATCAACTTTTTGACTCAGATGTCACAATATGCCGATACCATTCCTGAGTTTATGGAAAACATTCAAGGTGGTTTAGATTATTTTGATGGACAACTAGACGCCAACTTGAAAGTAGATGCCAATTTTAGAGCTGTTTTAGGTGATAATCCTTATGACATCAAAGATGCTGTGTACGGCAACAACAACGTTATTGGCCCAGAACCAGAAGGAGCACGTCACGGGACACACGTAGCTGGTATCATTGCTGCCCAGCGCGACAACGGTATAGGAATGAATGGCGTAGCAAACGACAATATCGAAATAATGGTACTTAGAGCAGTACCCGATGGCGATGAGTATGATAAAGATATTGCCTTGGCCATTCGATATGCGGTAGATAATGGTGCCAAAGTGATCAATACCTCTTTTGGTAAATATTATGCGCAAAATCCAGAATGGGTATACGACGCCATTAAATATGCGGCCAAAAAAGACGTACTTATCGTAAATGCAGCTGGAAACGAAGGCTTAAGTCTTGATGACCCTGCCAATACGGTTTACCCTAATGATCAATTAGACAACGAGACCGAAATGTCAGATACCTTTTTGACTATAGGCGCCCTAAATTATAAGTACGGCGGAGAGCTGGTGGCCAATTTCTCAAATTACGGAAAATCCAATGTAGATATTTTTGCGCCTGGTGTTCGTATTTGGGCTACTACGCCTAATAATTCTTACGAGTTTTTACAAGGTACTTCTATGGCTTCGCCTAACGCTGCTGGTGTAGCCGCAATGTTACGCAGTTACTATCCCGATCTTAGTGCAAGTCAAATCAAGCAAATAATTGTCAATAGCGGATTAAAAACAGGTACAGAAGTTGTTGTGGGTGGTGACCCTGAAAATCAGGCCAAATTTAGTGATTTATCAAAATCTGGAGAGATGGTCAATATGTATAACGCCTTTAAATTAGCCGCGCTTCAAAAATAAAATTTATGAAATACCTCAATAAACTAGTAGTGCTTATTTGTGTTTTTGCTTTCGCGAAAGCGCAAGGTCAAAGTACCTCCTACTGGCAACAACATGTCGATTATAAAATGGAAATCGATATGAATGTGAATAACTATCAATACGATGGTATTCAAAAGTTGACCTATACCAACAATTCACCAGACACCTTAGATCGCGTGTATTATCATCTGTATTTTAATGCCTTTCAACCAGGTAGCGAAATGGATGTACGCTCTAGATCGATTGCAGATCCAGACCGTCGCGTGGGCGATCGCATAAGTAAATTAGGCCCTGATGAGATTGGTTTTATCAAAGTAAACAGCCTGACACAAGACGGCACCCCAATTACCTATGAAGTAGCGGGGACTGTACTTGAAGTTAATCTCGCACAACCTATCGCCCCTGGCCAATCTGTGGTTTTTGACATGGATTTTAAAGGACAAGTACCTGTCCAAATACGCCGTAGTGGTCGTAACAACAAAGAAGGTGTAGCGCTTTCAATGACCCAATGGTATCCAAAAATGGCCGAGTACGATTTTGAAGGATGGCATGCCGATCCGTATATCGCTCGAGAATTTCATGGGGTTTGGGGAGATTTTGATGTAAAAATTACCATCGATGCCGATTATACCCTTGGAGGTACAGGATATGTCCAAAATGGTAATGAAGTAGGACATGGTTATCAGGATGAAGGTGTAAAACCTGGAAAATCTAACCTTGGGAAATACACTTGGCATTTTAAAGCGCCTAATGTACATGATTTTACCTGGGCCGCCGATCCCGATTACATACACGATATGATCTTGGGCGAGAATGATGTCGAGTTACATTTCTTGTACAAAAGAAACCCAGAAATTGCCGAAAACTGGAAAAAACTACAACCCAAAACGGC
>PAUP01000019.1 GCA_002712765.1 Cytophagaceae bacterium
ATCGAGAAGAGCATCTCTAAACCCTTCCAATTCGGCAAGAGTGATACTACGCATCATATACACGGTGAGAAAGGAAGCGATCTGATGCGCATCGTATTTCCCCTCTGAGATATGCACCAAAATACTTCGGGCTTCTTCTTTGGTAAGCTGATCGTGATTGATAAGTCGGTTTAAAATTTCTTTCATAGTCTTTGATCAATAGGTAGGCTATTGTTGTTGATTGATTTTTATCATCTTCAGGTGTTGCTGATCTAGAATGATGTTTTGCTCGGCTTGGGCAATGATTTGAGAGTTGGTTTTGATGCCTTCTCCCATTTGTTTTTTGGTGACATAATTATAAATACCCGTATTGCCAAAACTTACAATCCAACCTTTGGCTAGGGTCGATTTTTTTACAGTGGTTTGTGGCGTCACCAAGGCGGCTTTTAAACGGTTATTTGAACGTTTGATAAGCTCGGCTTCGCTCAAGGGGTTTTTATAAAGCATATAGGTTCCGTACTGATAGAGTACCCAGTTTTGTTGTTTGGGGTGTATTCCTAATTGTACCGAAAAGATCAAGGGTGCAAAATCGGGTAGGGGTGCTGTATCTATTAGAATGGAATCCATAAGCATAACAGAATCTCTTACTTCAATTTGCTGTGGTGGCTCAGGTAACGCCCCTGGCGCCGTAGCTTGTTTTTTGCCACAACTCACACACAAGATAACAGTCGTGAGACTACCCAAAAATAGGTGCTTAGCGATTTTCATAAGAAGGTGCGTTTATCCAATTTTCTATCATTTGTTGTCCTTGAGGGGTGAGTACAGATTCTGGGTGAAATTGTACCCCGCGCAAGTCGTATGCTCTATGTCGTAAGGCCATGATTTGACCATTTTGGTCTATGGCCGTAATTTCGAGTGCGTCTGGAAATTGTGCAGTATCTACCACCCAACTGTGATAACGGCCTACCTCAATCACACGATCCAGACCTTTGAATAATACGGTGTCATTTTGGGTAATCTCCACTTGTGTAGCCACCCCGTGAAAAACGCGTTCTAGATTGATAAGTTGCCCTCCAAATACTTCGCCTATAGCCTGCTGTCCTAAACACACACCTAGTATACTTTTGGTGGCGGCATATTTTTGAATCAGCGCTTTGAGTAAGCCGGCTTCTTCTGGAATGCCAGGACCAGGCGATAATAGGATTTTGTCATAGGCGGCACACTCTTCTAAGGCAAATTGATCATTACGCCTTACCGTAACCTCACAATCCAAGGCTTCGAGATAATGCACCAGATTGTATACAAAACTATCGTAATTGTCGATGACTAAGACTTTTTTGCTCATATTATATGGTTTCTGCTAGATCTAAGGCCTTGGTCAGAGCCCCTAATTTATTATATACTTCTTGTAATTCATTTTCTGGATCGCTTTCAGATACGACACCTGCACCTGCCTGAAAATGCAACTGATGATTCTTACTCAAAAAGGATCGAATGATGATGGCGTGATTAAAATTGCCTTCAAAATCCATAAAGCCAATAGCCCCGCCATAAAAGGTTCTGTTTCTATTTTCGTAACGCTCGAGTAAGGTCATGGCATTGTGTTTGGGCGCGCCACTAAGTGTACCAGCCGGAAAGGTATCGGCCACTACTTGCAGGGTGTTGCTGTCATCATGCATTTGGGCAGTTACTTTACTAACCAAGTGAATCACATGAGAAAAAAATTGGATCTCCCTATAATTTTCTACTTTGACATCGTGTCCGTTTCTAGACAAATCGTTTCTGGCCAGATCAACCAGCATGACGTGCTCACTATTTTCTTTTTCGTCTAAGGCGAGTTTTTTGGCAAGTATGGCGTCCTGCTCGTCGTTTCCTGTGCGTTTAAAAGTGCCTGCAATAGGGTGTATCTCGGCACGGCGGTTATTGACCACCAATTGAGCCTCTGGAGAAGAGCCAAAAATCTTAAAATCGCCATAATCAAAGTAAAATAAATAAGGCGAAGGATTGACCGATCGCAGCGCGCGATAAACGTTAAATTCGTCTCCGGTAAAGCTCTGCGAAAATCGTTTGCTGGGTACAATTTGAAAAACGTCACCGCGTTGGCAATGTTTTTTGCAGGTAATTACCAGTTTTTTAAACGCTTCGTCGCTAATATTACTTTCAGGGGCACCACTAGTTTTGAATTCATATTGAGCCACGTCTTTAGATTGTAGGACTTGTTCGATATCTGCGATATTACTATCACCGGTGGTATTGTGACAAAAGATATAGGCTTCATTATTAAAGTGATTGATCGCAATGATATTTTGATAGACAGCATAATAGATATCCGGAATTGCGATACGTTCTTCTTTTTCTGAGATAGTGATATCCTCAAAATACCGTACCGCATCATATCCGATATACCCAAAAAGACCATTATTGATAAATTTTAAATCATTTGTGGTGGCTGTAAACGCTTTCGCGAAAGCGTCCAAATGCGACAACACCTCATTTTTATCGTTGATAGACGATTGTATAGGCGCCTGATCTGGAAACTGCCTAGTGATTTGCCCATCACCAATGGAAATGCTAGCAATAGGATTACAACAGATATAACTAAAGCTGTTATCATTGGCGTGATAGTCACTACTTTCTAAGAGCAAGCTATTGGGATAGCGATCGCGCAAACGCAGGTAAACCGATACTGGAGTGATGGTATCGGCAAGTAATTTTTTGGAATGGGTATGCAGTTTGTATTTTATCATACGATTATACGTGCTTTGGTGATGTCATAAAAAAAGCCTGTCGTAAGACAGGCTTTTAAATATGATATAGACATACCGAGCAGCTTACGACTTGTTACGTTGTAAAGACCACCACCATGTATGTACTGTATTGTTTTTCATTTCTGGTTCAAATATAAGAATGTATTTGATCTGAGCGAAATACTCGAGGGCTTTTTTTTAGATTTTCATGCGAATAGCAAGTTCGAAATCATCGTTTATGGCGGCGTCTTTTAAACCGTCAAAAATACTTCCAGATTTATAAACAATGCCGTATTTGGTACGATCAATTTCTACATTGGTTGTAAGGGTGTTGCCCATTTTGGTCAATTTGATCTGATGGGGTAGCGATTTTCCTTTTATCGTTAAGCTACCATCTACGGTATAGGTGTCGCCATTTTTTACTGCGCTATCAATAGTGTAGGTCGCCGTGGCATAATTATCGACTCCAAAAAAGTCATCAGAGTTTAAGTGTCCTTCTAATTTTTCTTTTCCTTTACCCGCTTTGAGATCGGTCACCTGGATGGTGGTCATATCAATAACAAAGGAGCCTCCTGTTAATTGATCTCCATCCATGATTAAGGTACCTTCTTTGAGCTCGATCGTACCGTTGTGTTGGCCTGTTACTTTTTTACCAATCCATGTAATTTTGCTCTCTTTGACCTTTACTTCTTTTTTGATAGGGTCTGTCATGGCCGATGTGCCAAATATCATACTTAAAGATAGGATGGCTGTTGAAAGAATTGTTTTCATTGTTTAAATGTTTAGTGTTTAAATATATTAGTGTCTAAGTGTGTTGAGCATGGTGTTGAGCTGCTCGCGCTCATTTTCTGAAAGTTGTTGGGTGATTTTATCTTCGGCCCCATCTACCGCCGAATCTATTGATTTTAGGAGTGAAAGACCATCGGGGGTAATGGTAATTTCAATCTTTCGGCGGTTAGAAGGGCATTGTGCTCTGTGTACTAAATTTTTTTTAATCAGTTTGTCTACCAATCTCGTGGTATTACTCATTTTTGAAACCATGCGATCATTAATTGTAGAAAGATTGGCCGGGATCCCTTTTTGTCCTCTTAAAATACGCAGTACATTAAATTGTTGTAAAGAGAGTTCATAGGGTTTTAAGGTTTCGGTCAAAATCTCTGTCGCCCAGTTTGCTGTATACAAAAGGTTTATGGTGAGCTTTCGCGAAAGCGGTAAATTTTGAGATTGAATGGATTCTTCTATTGTCATTACAATTGTTGTATATACAAATGTAGTCTATTTTTTGATACCTGAATACAATTAACAGAACTTTAATAGCTAAAGACTAATTTGGAATAGGCAAGGGCAGTGGCTATTGACAATCATTTTTGCTTACGTTTAGCGCAAAACCAACTCTTTGACAACTTCTCTTTGAAGGGTTTCATTTATTTTAACGCGCAATTGTTCTTTGCCATACTTGAGCTCTTCGCGTAAGACAGAAGAGTTGAGATTGACGATCAAGGTACTTTTTTCAAAACGAATGGCAGTCGTGTACTTTTCAAAAGCCGGGTTGAGCGCGTACCAGGCGCTAAGTACGTCTACCTTGTCGATGCCCTTTTGTAATTTGTTTTCTGAGACAAACTCACCCAGTGCCTCGGTAATCGATATTGGATCTGTAGAACGTTTGGCCATTAGTCTATTAATAAAGGTTGATAGCGTCTATAGTGATAGGTAGTACCCTCTTGATTTACCACCGTTAGCTTTGTCTGATCAATGGCAATGATCTCTTCGCTCCATGAATCAAAAGCGGTGGTATAGGTCAAGGTTACGGTATTGTCTTTAATCGCAACATCAATATTTTCGGAGGCGGCATTGGTCTTGAAATTGCCGCTTAGATCAGGTTGTAATTTTTTGCGAATCCCTTTGCCATTTTGAACCTCAATAAAATCGATGTTTTGACTGATGCCGTATTCTTTTTTGATCCCTTCGGCGGTTTCTACCGAGGCAATTTCCCAATATCCATTGAGTAGGGCCAATTGCTCATCGGGTGTTTGGGTACAACTTACCACAAGCGGTAAAAGAACAAGAAAAAGTATATATCGCATATTCATTTAAAAAACTTTACACAAACAAAGGTATCAATTTAGCGCGCTCCCAAATGAAAGAGTTCATAACTTTGTCGCGTTTTTTTTACGACTTCTTCTGTGCGGTCTGGGTGAGTGTCGCTAATAAAAATTTGACCAAAATGATCTTCATTGACCAACCCTACAATATGACCAACTCTATCGGCATCTAATTTGTCAAAGATATCATCTAACAACAGCAAAGGTTGCACGCCACTTTCTTTACTGATAAAATCAAATTGTGCCAATTTTAAGGCGATGAGATAGGATTTTTGTTGTCCTTGAGAGCCAAATTTTTTGACTGGATATCCCTTTATTTGAAATTGGAGGTCATCTTTGTGTATACCCACACTTGTATATTGCAAGGTCCGGTCTTTGGCGAGGGCATTGGTCAATAAGTGTTTTAGAGGCATTTGGCTCAACGCGCTATTATAGGAGAGTGCAACAGTTTCGGCTCCTCCACTTATAGCAGCATAGCGCTGTTGGAAAATAGGTGTGAAGGCTTCTATAAACGCCTTTCGCTTTTCAAATATCGGGCTCCCAAAACCAGCCAATTGCTCATTGTAGACCTCAAGACTGTCGGCATCAAATGTATTATTTGCCGCAAAATATTTGAGTAGGGCATTGCGCTGACTCAAGATTTTATTGTAACTCATCAGGCTGTTGAGATAGCTCTTGTCGCTTTGGGCGATCACCCCATCCATAAATTTTCGTCTCAAGTCACTGCCTTCTGTGATCAAATCTCTGTCTGCGGGTGAGATAATTACCAAGGGCAAAAATCCAATATGATCTGCAAATCGTTCATAGACCTTGGCATTGCGTTTGATCACTTTTTTCTGACCTTTTTTTGCACTAATAACCACTTTTTCTTCTCGATCTTCTTTTTGATATTGTCCTTCTATGACAAAGAAATCGGCCGCGTGGTTGATGTTTTGACTGGTGATGGGGTTGAAATAGCTCTTGCCAAAAGACAAGTGATAAATCGCATCCAGCACATTGGTTTTGCCTACGCCATTTGCGCCTACAAAGCAGTTAATTTTTGCGTCAAAGGCAAAGGCTTCGGCTTCAAAATTTTTATAGTTAACTAAAGAGAGTGATTGTAAGATCATAAATGTAATAGGCAGTAGGCTCTGGCAAAGCTATCTCAAGGATGGCAACCTGTAAAAGGGCCTTCAGAAATACGGCCTCAAAATATCCAAAATTAAGGAATATTTTCCCTTTCATAATTCAATAAATATTATATTTTTGCGCCACTAACGAAGAAACTAGATGGCAACATATAATAAAAGAGGTTACAAGCCAAAAACGAAGAAGGAGAAAGATGTACAAGAAGAGATCGATATCAAAGACTCTACAACGGCAGAAGTTTTTGAATCTCTAGATCAAGGAGCATCGCGTACCGAAGAGTGGGTTGAAAAAAATCAAAAACCTATTTTATACACTATTGTAGGTATTCTAGCGGTGGTACTAGGCTTTTTGGCCTATACCAAATTTGTTGCCGAACCAAATGAACTGGAGGCAGCACAAGAATTGGCCTACGCCCAAGAAAACTTTAACACCGCTTTAGAATCTTCAAACGAATCGCTTAAGGATTCGTTGTACATGGTGGCTTTAGATGGTAATAATGGGAAATATGGGTT
Source organism: Cytophagaceae bacterium (assembly GCA_002712765.1). Classification (GTDB taxonomy): domain Bacteria; phylum Bacteroidota; class Bacteroidia; order Flavobacteriales; family Flavobacteriaceae; genus Dokdonia. Next base: position 6,469 of record PAUP01000019.1, read on the forward strand.
ATTGGACATCGCCGAGAACTACGGTAGTACCAAAGCGGGCAACCTTGCCAATTACTATGCAGGGATGTCTTATCTCGAAATAAAGAAGTATACCGAAGCGATTAGTCACTTACAAGATTTTGACAGTGATGATATGATTTTGGCTCCATTGGCCAAAGGTGCTATGGGAGATGCCTTTATGCAGTTAGATCAAGCTTCTGAGGCTTTAAATTACTACGAACAAGCCGCAAAAATGAATGCCAATCAATTTACAACGCCTCGCTTTCTCTTTAAAGCTGGGGTGGCAGCAATTGATTTAGGACAAAACGATACGGCGCTTACGCATCTCAATGCACTTAAAGATCAATACCCAGATTCTGAGTATGCAGCCCAAGCCGATTTGTATATCGGTAAAGCGCAAGGTGGCAACTAAGTCTAAAAGAAGCAGCCAAGGCCGCTTTAAATAGTAAAATACCGATCTTATGGCGACAGCAGGCAACAATCTATCTGCTTACGATAAAACAACCATCCCAAACGCGAAAAACTTTCGGTTTGGGATTGTTGTTTCTAAGTGGAATCCTGAAATAACAGAAGGTTTATTTCAAGGTGCTTTTGATGCGTTAAAAGACTGTGGTGCGATTAACGATAATATCGTGAGATGGGATGTGCCAGGTAGTTTTGAGCTTATCTATGGTTGTAAGCGTATGACACAAACCTATGACATGCTAGATGCTGTCATAGCCATTGGCAATGTGATTCAGGGAGAGACCAAACACTTTGATTTTGTGTGTGAGGGAGTGACACAAGGCATTAAAGATCTCAATGTCCAGGGAGATATACCCGTGATATTTTGTGTCCTAACAGACAATAACAAACAGCAATCCATAGATCGCAGCGGTGGTAAACACGGCAATAAAGGTACCGAGGCTGCTATTGCTGCTATCGAAATGGCCCAACTCAAAGCCGAATCTAACATCTAAGCCCTTTTTATTGATGTGCCAATCAGACGATGACCCTTTGTCGGGCTGTAGCAAGATGGCGCACTTTTTGTATTAGAATCCTTATCTTTGAATGTATAGGAAATAATGTTATGGGATCAGTCAAATTTACAATCATAAAAGGCCTTAAGAAAAACAATCGTTTTAATTATACGCCCCGCTATTTTAACGGCAAAGACGATGTAGAGTCGGCCAAATATCCAACCAAACTCGACGCGTACAGTGAAAATTACAATCGCAATGATTATGGTTCTCACTGGAGAGATGCACGTGAGGCCAGACGTAACAAGGCCAACGTTGGTTTTAACGGTACGATTTGGATCATCATTGCCGCACTTTTTCTGATTTTCATGTACATCATCGATTTCGATTTATCTATTTTTTCTTAAGCCCTAATGGCAGATATCATAAAGCTTTTACCAGATCACGTTGCTAATCAGATCGCGGCGGGTGAAGTCGTGCAACGACCAGCTTCAGTTGTTAAAGAATTACTTGAAAACGGTATTGATGCCGGGGCTCAAACCATACAACTTATTTGCAAGGATGCGGGTAAGACCTTAATACAAGTAATCGACGATGGCAAAGGTATGTCTGATACCGATGCCCAGATGAGTTTTGAGCGTCATGCCACTTCCAAAATTACCACAGCCGAAGATTTATTTAACCTCAATACCAAAGGGTTTAGAGGAGAGGCGCTAGCCTCTATCGCTGCTGTGGCTCATGTGCTGTTAAAAACCAAACCCAAAGAGGCTGAGATCGGGACACAGCTCGAGGTTGAGGGTAGCAAAGTGATTGCTCAAGAGGCCTGTGTCACCCCCACAGGAACGGCTATAGCGGTAAAAAATCTCTTTTTTAATATTCCTGCTAGACGTAATTTTCTCAAGTCTAACAATGTAGAATTACGTCATATCATAGACGAATTTCAACGTGTAGCCTTGGCACATCCATCTATTGCCATGTCGATGTACCACAACGATAATGAATTATTTCATTTGCCCAGAGGGGGTTATAAACAACGCATCGTTTCGATTTTTGGTGGCAAGACCCAGGAAAAATTAGTGCCTGTGCAAGAGGAGACCGATATACTTACTATAGAGGGCTTTGTGGTAAAACCAGAGTTTTCTAAAAAGACGAGAGGAGAGCAGTTTTTCTTTGTCAATGATCGATTTATTAAAAACGCTTATCTCAATCATGCCGTGTCTGCAGCCTTTGACGGCTTACTTCCAGAACGCACCCGAGCCAGTTATTTTTTATACCTCACTGTAGACCCTAAGTCTATAGATATCAATATTCACCCTACCAAGACAGAAATAAAGTTTGACGACGAGCATGCGCTTTATGCGATACTGCGTGCCACGATCAAACACAGTTTGGGTCAATTTAATATTGCTCCAGTACTCGATTTTGATCGGGATGCTACCCTTGATACCCCCTATCATTACAAAAACAAAGATGCGCAAGTACCTAAAGTAGCCGTAGATCGTCATTTTAACCCCTTTGAGACTGTCTCACCACCTAAGAAGGGTGCCCAGCTGCCTAAACATGAAAAAGAATCGGTAGTAGGGTGGGAACGTCTCTATGAAGGCTTACAGTCCAAAAACAAGGAGACCTCGGGCGTGAGTAATGTCACTTATGAAAGTGAGGCAACCACCAAGGCGCTTTTTGAAGAAGGGGGCTTGACCGCTATCTCAGTCAAAACTGCTATGGAGGGACAAGAGGACGCTTTCGCGAAAGCCGAATCGACCACCTACCAATTGCATAAAAAATATATAGTGACCACAATAAAAAGTGGAATGGTGATTATTGACCAGCACAGAGCACACCAACGCGTCTTATACGAAGAGCTCTTGCGAAATATCACCATAAAGGAATCGGTGAGTCAGCAATTGTTGTTTCCGTTGCTTTTAAATTACAATACCGCAGAGCTCGCGTTACTTTTACAATTAAAAGAAGGTTTGGAAAATACGGGTTTTGCTTTTGGGAATATGGAAGGAGAGCAGGTGGAGGTTACCGGAATCCCGGTTTCAATTAGCGAGGCCGAGGTGCCTATAGTATTAGAACAACTATTGAGTGATTTGGAACACGAGGTGCCAGAAGTTGGTTTTAGTCAAACCGATAGTCTGGCCAAGAGTATGGCCAAGAGTATGGCTGTGAAGGCTGGAGAGCCTCTTAACGATTTGGCGCGAGAACACCTGGTAAACCGACTTTTTGCTTGTAAAGAACCTAGTGTAAGTCCGGCCAATAGAAAAACGTTTATCACGCTTAGCGGAGATGAACTCGATCGAAAATTTAAATAACCTATGGGTAAAATAACCGAAACAGTAAAAATTTTATTGATTGTAAATGTGATCTTCTATTTAGGATCACTTTTTGTCATTGATAAAAATCAAGCCATGGAGTGGTTTGCCCTATGGTATTTTGAACATCCTGGTTTTCAGATTTGGCAGCCACTTACGCATATGTTTATGCACGACCTTTCTAGTCCTATGCATCTCATTTTTAATATGTATGCCCTTTGGATGTTTGGAAGCCCAATAGAACAAGCATTGGGTCAAAAAAAGTTTTTATTCTTTTATTTTTCGGCTGGGTTGGGCGCAGCGTTTATTCATTCTTTTGTGAATTATTTGCATTTCAATTCGGGTATGGAGGCACTCATGGAATTAGGGGCTACAAGCGCCGACATACAGCAATGGCTCAAAGAAGCAGTTTCTCCTGGAATGTATATGAACAGTCCTCAAATACCTACAGATGTGTCTCAAGATTTCTTTGGGGCCTATAATATACCTGCCGTGGGTGCCTCGGGCGCAATTTATGGGGTGCTCGTAGCGTTTGGTATGTTGTTTCCTAACGCATCTCTAGGCTTGATTTTTGTCCCTATTCCTATAAAGGCCAAGTATTTTATTCCTGGATTGATCTTAATTGATCTCTTCTCTGGCGTAACTGGTTTTTCCATCTTTGGAGCCAATATTGCCAACTGGGCGCATATAGGAGGGGCCTTGTTTGGATTTATTATGATGTGGTACTGGAAAAAAAATAGTTTTAATCAAAATAGGTGGTATTAATTATGGCAGCCAATTCCTTATGGTATCAATATAAAGTGGCCAATATCGCAGTCAAATTGATTGTGATTAATGTAGCCGTATTTATCCTTCTCAATCTCATTCCAAGTTTGTTTGGGCAGGGGTCTTTTTTGTCGGGCTGGTTGGCCCTGCCTAGCGATTTGTCTAGTTTTATTGTTAAGCCTTGGACGTTACTCACCTATGCCTTTGTGCATTCGGGCTTTTGGCACATTCTCTGGAATATGTATTTCTTATACATCTTTTCAAGATTTAGTCTCAATCTCTTTACCGAAAAGCGGTTTTTAACCATTTACCTCTTAGGAGGAATGGCAGGTGGGGCGCTGTATATATTGGCCTATAACATTTTTCCTGCTTTGGTAGCTAGAGGTCCGGGGGCTATGGTAGGAGCCTCGGCGGCGGTTAATGCGATTATCATTTTCATAGCAACTTATTCGCCCAATACGCAGTTACGACTGTTTATCTTTAATATCAAACTATGGCAAATTGCCGCTTTCTTTGTCTTGAGTGATCTATTGCGAGTAGCCACCACCACCGAAAATACCGGAGGATTTATCGCCCATCTGGGGGGCGCGGCTTTTGGGTATGTCTATGCCCAGCAAATGGTTAAGGGCAACGATATAGGGGCCTGGTTTGAACGTCTTATGGACAAGGTCGCAGCTTGGTTTTCTAGTAAACCATCTCCAAAGCGCAGTAAGATGCATACCGTACATCGCAAAAAGAAAAGCGCTAGTGCCAAATCGGCCACGGCGTCTACTACGTCAAAATCTGATCAGCAACGTCAAATTGACGCCATCTTAGACAAGATTAGTAAAAGCGGTTATGACAGTCTTACCAAAGCCGAGAAAGATTTTTTATTCAAAGCGGGTAAGGACGACTAAAGGGCTGGAATGAACAAGATTGGCTGGTTTGGAAAATTCATTTTCTTATGTAATAGTATAGCGGCAGTAGTATTGTTGTTAGGGTATGTATTGCCGTATGTGCCGCCCAGTTATTTCCCGAGGCTGTCTGTACTCTCTTTGCTATTACCAGTACTTATTGTCATAAATATAGTTTTTTTTGGCTATTGGTTAGTGCGCCTTAAGCGAAAGATGTTGCTTTCGGGCTTGGTGCTTCTTCTTGGTTTTAACCATCTTACGGCCTTATTGCATTTTGGTTCGAGTAACCTACCGCAGTCAGATGGATTTCGTATTATGTCTTATAATGTGCATAGTTTTACCCAAGACGGTAGTATACCCAGATCGGTGACTGGGCCTGCTATGACGGCATTTATAGATGAGGCTTCACCAGATATTCTCTCTTTACAAGAATACAATCCCAGTGTTTCACTAGCGGCTTCTTATCCTTATGCTTACGCCAAAATGACCAATACCAAACAAACCTTTGGTCAGGTTATTTATTCGAAATATCCTATCGTAGACAAAGGCGCTTTAGATTTTCCTCAGTCTGGGAATAATATCATTTATGCCGATATAGCAATCAAAAGCGACACCATTAGGGTCTACAATATCCACTTCCAATCTTTTAAAATGTCTCCTAGTTTTTCAAACTTACAACAGCAAGACTCTAAGCGATTGATAGGGCGTATGGGTGATGCTTTTAAAAAACAAGAGTCTCAGCTCAATTTATTTCTGGCACACGAGCAGCAGTCTGCCTATCCCGTAGTAATTGCTGGCGACTTTAACAATAGCGCTTTTTCTTATATCTACAGAAAAGCAAAAGGTGAAAAATTGGACGCTTTCGCGAAAGCGGGCTCAGGAACAGGACGAACCTTTATGTTTGATTTCTTACCATTGCGAATTGACTTTATACTCTCAGATCCAATTTTTAAAGTGTTGGATTTTAAAAATTACGACCTTGCGCTATCAGATCATTATCCAATTATGGCGCAACTTGCGATTCGTGCCAAGAACAATGATTTAGCCAAGCCCTGATAGATCGATTTTTTCGAGATAGCTCAATGCCGAAGGACCTTGATTAAACAGAAGATCCAAAATGCTTAAGTTTTTTAGGTAGCCGTGCTTGTCTTCAAATAGTTGATGATAGGCTGGCAAGGGGTAATTGGGCTCTCGTTTGCAATTGATAAGCTGTCTAAGATCTGTTTGCTCAGAAGTTCTAAAGTATTCGGTTGAGCTGCTTAAAGGAACCTCCAATTGCAAGGCCTCGAGAATGACGGCCCGGCAAGCGGTATGAAAATCGGATAGGAGCTCCCATTGGGTGTGATAGAGCGGCTCAAACTCGTCTTCATAATACTCAAAATAAGGCGAAGTTTGATAGGCGGTTTTTAACGATCTCCAGTGATTGCGTTGCCATTTAAATTGATTTTCTATACGAACCTCTTGGGTCAATTGATGCCGCTGGGCACTATCTGAGCGGTGAAGTATGGGTATGGTCAAGGTAAGTTGTCCCGTGGCCGTTGCAATACGCATACGGTTGCGGTAAGACTGTTTTTGATAATTGTCAAAGACTTCTAACACCACGGCATCGGCTTGGGCCATGGCCGCATATTGAATAATAGGCCCACAATAGGCGGGTTGTATAAGAATAGTGTTCACGATGTTCTAAGCTTTTTTCTTGCCTTTACTCTTATAAAAACTGTACCCAAAATACAATAGGATAAGGGCTAAAACGAGATAGCGATAACTCACTAAGGGGCCATTACCACCCACAGTGGTAAACATGCGATCCCAACGCAATCTCTGAATGATATTACCCTCTTTGTTAGGATCTAAACTGAGCCAAACCATAACCGGTTTCCCCATCACATGGGTTTCTGGAACATAACCCCATGCACGGGCGTCTAATGAGTTGTTGCGATTATCTCCCATCATCCAGTAGTAATTTTGTTTAAAGGTGTACTCGTTTAAGGGTGCTCCGTTGAGGTATACCTGGGTTCCGGAGACGGTTACTTTATGGTCATAGCCCAATTCGTAACCTTCATAAACTTCTATAATGCGCTTATAAAAAGGGAGGCTCTCTGGTGTAATAGCTACGGTCTTGCCTTCTTCTGGAATATAGATGGGGCCATATTCATTGACGTTCCAATCGTGGATTGGGGCATTGGGAAAAACACGTGTACCCCGCTGTCCAGTCTCAAAGGGGATGCGCTTTAGGTTTTGTACGTTGGTGTTGGCTTTTAATAAAGCAGCGCTCTCCTCTGTGAGTTGCGTTGTATAGGTGTAGATCCTATTTTCTCTGTCAATATTGGAGATATATATATCCGAAATGTCATAGCGCTCGGAGACAAAAGGAGTTGGTTTTTGAATGATTTCTCCACGAGGCGTTGTTTGTATAAAGAGTTCTTTAGAATCAAAGGTATACCCAAATTGCAATCTGGCTCTATCGGGTAATTGGTTTTTTTCGCCATTGATATAGACATAGCCGTTTCTTACCGAGAGTGAATCTCCAGGTAGGCCTACACAACGTTTGACATAGTTTGATTTTTTATCGATAGGCTTGCGCACACTGCCGTACTCTTGACCAGGATTTGCGTTGATCAAGGTGTCTACAGGCCAGCTAAAAACCACAATGTCATTGCGCTTTATGTCTTGAAAACCGGGCAATCTAAAATAAGGCAATTGAGGTTTTGGCAAATAGGATTTGCTTTTGACCACGATAAGCGAGTCGTGCAGCATTGGGGCTGCCACGGTTGTCATAGGAGTGCGCGCTCCATAGTGAAACTTACTCACAAATAAATAATCGCCTACCAAAAGTGTTTTCTCAAGAGAAGAGGTAGGGATGGTAAAGGGCTGCATAAAGTAAGTATGCACAATAGTAGCCGCAACAATAGCAAAGAGGATAGAGCTCACCCATTCTCCATTTTTGCTTTTGGGTTGCAACTCACGTTCTTTTATATGTGGCGCATCAGTAGCATAATTGATATAGTACAGATAAAGACCACATGTAAGAACGACCAGCGCGGTATCTTTGTAACTATTAAATCCAAAGCTACGTGCGGTTTCTGTCCATACCACCATAAACATAATCAGGTTTACAATAGGTACAAATAAGAGTATGGTATACCACCACGGTCTATTGATGATCTTCATCAAGACAACGGCATTGTAAATAGGCACAGCGGCCTCCCAAGCTTGTCTACCTGCGCGCTGATACAACTTCCAAGTACCTGCAAAATGTATGAGCTGAACTACTACTATAAAAAGTAACCACTGTGTTATTGTCATTCTTTATCTTCTTTATGCGCTTTGTATTATGTCAATTAGAGTCTCCATATGACCTAGTGTTACGACCTTAAGATATATTTAATACATCCTTCATCGAAAATACACCTTTTTTACCTTCCAGCCAGCACGCCGCCAATAAGGCGCCCTGAACAAATCCCTCTCTGGTATGCGCCTGATGTGTAAGGCGTATCGTATCAATAGGGCTATTATAAGTAAGCTCATGTGTGCCAGGCACGCTAGCTGTTCTTTCGGCTGTTATACCAATAGTATGCGGCTTGTTTTTTAGCTCTTTTTGGGAGGAGTCTATCAATTCCCAATTTGTATAGCTGCTGTTATCGATAATCGCTTTGGCTATGCTCATGGCCGTGCCACTTGGGGCATCCAATTTTTGAGTGTGGTGTATCTCCTTAATGCTGGCATCATATGTACTGTTATCCATGATTTGCGCCACCTTATTGGTAATTTCAAAAAATAAATTAACCCCTATGCTAAAATTGGAGGCATACAAAAAAGCACCGTTTTGTGCGTTACAAAGTGCTACTATCTCATCAAATTGATCCAACCATCCTGTAGTGCCAGAGACCACAGCCACTTGAGCCTCAAGACAATTTTTAATATGGGTAGTAGCCATTTCGGGAACACTAAAATCGATAGCTACGTCAACACCGCTGAGATCATAGGATTGTTCGCGGCTTACTTTGAGCACAATATCATGTCCTTGATCTAGCGCCATTTTTTCTATCGCCTTTCCCATTTTGCCGTAACCTAGCAGTGCAATTTTCATCAGTCTATATGAAAGGTTAATTTAAAGCCATAATGCATGGCCATCCCAAGATCATCTGCTTGCATATCTGGGGCAAAGACTAGATCATCGGTAACGTCATATTGGGATAAGTGGGCATCTACATTGGCCTCAATCATTTGTAAGACATAAATACCTGCGGTAACAAGTATGGAAAGTTCTTTACGTCTTCTAAAAAAATCTTGAGCATCTATTAGACCGTCGTCTGTAAAAATTTCGGTGCTTTCTCCAGTTAAAGGGTCTATAATGGTAAACTCGTCAGGTCTTCCAGCCAGTCTGTTTTTAAAAGCGCTACGGTATCTTTGAAATTCGTTGTGATTGTCAATAGCAAAGAAGACACTAGTGCCCAATGCGCCGTAAACAATTGGCACTTTCCAATAATCTTTGTTATAGGCTTGTCCTAAACCCGGTAGCACGGCACTGTAAAAGGCAGCTTTTGCTGGGCGTAACGGGTCGTAGTTAGTACTTGAGCCACCGCTTATTTCTTCGGCTTTGATGGAGGCATCTTGCGCTTTCGCGAAAGCAAAAACCAAAAGAAACACCCATACTATATGCGTTTTACTTGGCACTATTGATCAGTTTCTTAATGCGGTTAAAGTCTTCTTCTGAAGAGAAGGGAATGGTGATTTTACCACGTCCATTTTTTGCGACTTTAACGTCTACCTTTGCGCCAAAATACTCTGCAAAATCTTTGACACCTTTACGTATAAATTTTGGTGTTTCTTCTTTTTCAGGAAGATCTGTCGTCTCTGTGTGGTGATAGTTTTTTACCAATGCCTCGGTTTGTCTCACCGATAATTTATTGGCAATAATCTTTTCATAGATATCTAACTGATCTCCGGTATCGCTGATGTTAATTAAAGCGCGGCCATGCCCCATAGACAAAAAGCCGTCGCGCATTCCTGTCTGTACGATAGGATCGAGTTTGAGCAGGCGTAAGTAATTGGCGATGGTAGATCGGTTTTTACCTACACGCTCGCTCATTTGTTCTTGGGTCAATTGAATTTCGTCGATAAGACGTTGGTAAGACAAAGCAATTTCAATAGGATCGAGATCCTGACGTTGTATATTTTCGACCAGCGCCATTTCTAGACTTTCCTGATCGTTGGCAATACGGATATAAGCGGGTATGGACTCATTACCCAGTAGTTTACTAGCCCTGTAGCGACGCTCTCCCGAGACCAGCTGATATTTATTAAAGCCTAATTTGCGTACCGTAATAGGTTGAATAACGCCAAGCTCTCGTATAGACGAGGCGAGCTCGCGCAAGGTTTCTTCATTAAAACTGGACCTGGGTTGGAAGGGATTCACCTCAATATGGCCAAGTTCTAACTCGACGATATTGCCTACAACCTTGTCTGCATTTTTATCTTCGGCGCTTTGGATATCATTTTCAGGGTCTTTCAACAGTGCCGAAAGCCCGCGACCTAACGCTTGTTTTTTTGTTGCTTTAGCCATAGTGCTAGCTGTTTTTTGTAATGAGCTCTTGTGCGAGACTCAAGTAGTTTGAAGCGCCCTTACTCCCCGCATCATAATTGATGATACTTTCGCCATAACTAGGAGCCTCACTAAGACGAACATTGCGCTGTATAATGGTGTCAAATACCATTTCGCTAAAGTGTTTTTGCACTTCTTCTACCACTTGGTTAGAAAGTCGTAAACGCGAATCGTACATCGTTAACAACAAGCCCTCTATATCGAGTTCTTTGTTGTGAATTTTTTGAACACTTTTGATGGTATTCAAGAGTTTTCCTAAACCTTCTAACGCAAAATACTCACATTGAATAGGAATAATAACAGCGTCAGAGGCCGTAAGCGCATTGAGGGTCAACAATCCTAACGATGGGGCACAGTCAATTAGTATATAATCATAACGATCTCGCAAATGACCAATTGCCTTTTGCATCATATACTCTCGCGCCTCCTTATCTACTAGTTCAATTTCTATGGCTACTAGATCGATATGAGCAGGAATCAAATCCAAATTTGGCGAAGTGGTTTCTACAATGGCTTCTTCGGCGGCATTGGTATGCTCTAACAACTGATAGGTGCCTACAGCTACACTATCTACATCAATACCCAATCCTGAGGTGGCATTGGCTTGAGGATCGGCATCGATTAACAATACTTTTTTCTCAAGTACACCTAAGGAAGCGGCCAGATTGACCGAGGTTGTTGTTTTACCAACACCACCCTTTTGATTTGCGATAGCAATTATTTTACCCATAGATTATTCAGGACATTTGGAAGGTAAAAATACGATTAATAATGGGTATACAAAATGCTTTCAAATGAAAAAGGCGATACATTCATATCGCCTTTATCTATTGATATTGTGCTACCTACTTAGAAATAATAATTTAGACCTAAGGTAACATATTGATTCTTAACATCAAGATTTACAAAGGTATCTCCAGATGGGAATGACAACTCATTTGAGTAGTCAGAAATATATTGAACCATCACCCCCAAATAGTGATCATTATTCATTTTAAATCGGGCTCCTACCTTGGGTGCAAAAATGGGATTGCCACCGTCAATATTAAAATTAAGCCCATTGTAGTTTCCTTTAAAATGATCGCTAGTGGGACCAATGTGTACCCCAACGATAGGCACAATAGCGCCATTTTTATTAAAGTGATATTCCAGACCGGCAAGTAGCCTGTAGGTATTGGTTCTAAAAGAGAGTGGGGTAGTGCCATCGGTAAAGTCTTTTTCTCCGGCAAATGCTGCTTGCGCCTCTAATGAGAAAAAGAGATTGCCTTGAAGTGATCCAAAAAAGTTAGGCGAGGCAATTACCCCAACACCTATTTGTCCCGAGAGCATGCTCTCGGTATCTGAGGCGTCATTAATCGTGACCCTATTGAGTCCTGCACCGCCTCCCACATAAAAACGCATTTGATCTGGTCCAAAAGCATTGGCACGTTCAATCTCACTAGCTGTGGGTGCATAGTTACCTTTGTCACAGTTTGCATAGCGATCAAAAATAGCAATAACATCAGAACGATCGTTGATGCTATTTTGGTATAAGCGATCCCTTATCGTATTACAATCATTAAACAATACCGCCAAAATACCCGGCACTCTAGCTTTATCTTCCTTTAGATCAAAAGCTTGAGAAGTACCGTTAGCTTTAGTAATCAAAAAAGCATTTTTGTTTATTTGATAGAGTTGACCAATACCCGATTGATCGGAAATGGCATTGACAAAATAGGTTTGATCTCCAACCATTTGCTTGGTATAAGCTTTGCCATTTAACTCGACCCCAATTACTCGGTCAAACCCGAGTAAGCGGGTATCATAACCTTCTTTAATAGTGATCTGATTAGTAGCGTAGTTGATGGCAAGTCTACCTTCAATAGTGAGATTGTCTGAAGTGGTGATACTACCCTTGGACAGGCGTTGCGCATTTAAGGGTAATAGAAAAAGTGCGCAACATAGCGTAAGGAACATTCTTTTCATAGTAGGATTATTTTAAAATTATAGCCTCAAAAATCGTGCAAATTGGAGCTTTAGGAGGTAGTCCCGATAAAGGTTTATCTCATGTAAGGCAAATATAAAAATCGAAATCTATTTCAAACCAGTTATTGATAGGCTACCTGCTCCAGAGTACAACAGATAAGATACAACAGCAAAAGTGATTCTCAAAATAAATGAAGTGATGGATTAGGGGTAACAAAAGTATGTAGGAGGTATCTATACACAAAGAAGCTTACCTGACCTATCGGTTGTCGCGTAGATGAAACATAAAGTAAATTTCTACGATAGATTTCCCTAAAAAGAAACATAGGCGCGACAACATCTTAAACATATGGCGAAGCTATGTTTAGAAAACGACATCAGTTTAGGTAGATTTCTTAACAAAATCGATAAGCGCTTTTGATTTTTTACTACTATCTAGATAGAGTTCATACCCTGTTTCTAGTTCAAAAGACTGTTCTTGCTTAGGCTCGATTGTTTTTTCTAAGATAATTTTGCCTGCTTTTTGGATACGAACTCCGAGGACATTTTGGCCTATATTTTTGACCCTGGCAATACTTTCACTGGTTTTATAGGGATTGAGTACAGCGTCTTGTCCGGGGCCTTTCCCAGTAATTGACATGCTTTGTGTTCCATCCAGTGATATGGTAGTTTGGGCTTGTAACTGGGCTGTACAAATCAAAGCGACTAGGGTAAAAACAAATTGGACTATTTTTTTCATATGAAAAGATAGTGATTTATCCCTGTATTATTTGGAGGTTGCAATCAATATTTCGAGCAAACTAATGGCAGCTTCGCTAATTTTGGTCCCAGGTCCAAAAACAGCTGCAGCTCCTGCATCAAACAAGAATTGATAATCCTGTTGTGGGATGACCCCTCCTACGATCACCATAATGTCTTCACGTCCTAGTGCTTTTAATTCGGCAATGACCTGAGGCACCAAGGTTTTGTGTCCTGCGGCAAGCGATGACACCCCTAGTATGTGGACGTCATTTTCCATAGCCTGCTTGGCTGCTTCTTTTGGCGTTTGAAACAAAGGTCCTATATCTACATCAAAACCAATGTCGGCATAGCCGGTAGCTACCACCTTTGCGCCACGATCGTGACCATCTTGTCCCATCTTGGCAATCATAATTCTAGGACGGCGTCCATCCTGAATGGCAAAAGTGTTGGCGAGTTCTTGTGCTTTCGCGAAAGCGGGATCCTTCTTCATCTCTTTACTATAAACACCACTAAACGATCTAATAGCGGCTTTGTGACGTCCGTACACCTTCTCTAAGGCTTGGGATATTTCTCCTAGGGTAGCCCTTGCTCTAGCGGCATCTACAGCTAGTTCGAGCATATTGCCACTGTTGGTCTGAGCAGCTTGGGTAAGTTTATCGAGTGCCGTTTGCACCGCTTGGTCATTTCTTTGTGCCTTTGTCGCTTCTAGACGGTGTAATTGACCTTCTCTTACTTTGGTATTATCGACTTCTAATATATCGAGATGCTCATCTTCGGTAGGGCGGTATTTGTTAACTCCTACAATGATATCATTACCACTGTCAATACGGGCTTGTTTGCGAGCAGCAGCTTCTTCTATGCGTAACTTTGGGATACCAGCTTCAATGGCTTTGGTCATACCTCCTAAGTCTTCTACTTCTTGTATCAGTGACCATGCTTTTTGAGCTATCTCGTCTGTAAGCGATTCTACATAGTAGCTTCCTGCCCAGGGATCTACTGTTTTGGTGATAAAGGTTTCTTGTTGTAGGTATATTTGCGTATTACGAGCAATACGTGCCGAAAAATCGGTAGGTAAGGCAATGGCCTCATCAAGTGCATTGGTATGTAAGCTCTGTGTGCCTCCAAAAGCTGCCGCTGCCGCTTCAATACAAGTGCGGGCTACATTGTTAAACGGATCTTGTTCTGTAAGGCTCCATCCGCTGGTTTGACAATGCGTACGCAAAGCCAAAGATTTAGGGTTTTTTGGCTCAAATTGAGCCACAATTTTTGCCCACAGCATTCTGGCAGCTCTCATTTTGGCGATTTCCATAAAATGATTCATGCCAATGGCCCAAAAAAAGGAAAGTCGCGGGGCAAAGGCATCAATGTCCATGCCTGCTGCTATTCCAGTTTTGATATATTCTAAACCATCGGCTAGAGTGTAGGCCAGTTCAATATCACAGGTCGCTCCAGCTTCTTGCATATGATATCCAGATATAGATATCGAATTGAATTTGGGCATGTGTTTGGCGGTATATTCAAAAATATCTGAGATGATACGCATCGAGGGCGTAGGTGGGTAGATATAGGTATTACGCACCATAAACTCCTTCAAAATATCGTTTTGGATCGTACCCGATAATAATGCTGGTGCTACGCCTTGTTCTTCGGCAGCAACAATATAAAAAGCCATAATGGGAAGTACCGCCCCGTTCATGGTCATAGACACAGACATTTTGTCGAGTGGTATTTGATCAAACAACAACTTCATGTCTTCGACAGAGTCTATGGCTACGCCTGCCTTTCCTACATCACCAACCACTCGCTCGTGATCACTGTCGTACCCTCGGTGGGTAGCTAGATCAAAAGCAACAGACAATCCTTTTTGTCCTGCAGCGAGATTACGCCTGTAAAAAGCGTTACTTTCTTCGGCTGTAGAGAAACCTGCATATTGACGAATCGTCCATGGCCGCCTTACATACATAGTGCTATAAGGGCCTCTAAGATAAGGTGGTTTTCCTGCAATAAAGTCTAGGTGAGATAACTTCTCACGATCCTCTTGGGTATAGGTTTTCTTAACTTTAATCCCCTCTGCGGTATCGCTAGTTTCTTGACGTTGTTTGCCAGTAGCAGTCAATGCGAGACTATCTAATGTAATATGACTCAGTGATCTTCTCCCCATTAGTGATTGTTATTTGGATGCAGTAGGTGTAAATTCGACATTAGCCAAGTATTGATAATAACCATCAAGAGCTACATACATCGCTAGATGACGCTGTCTATCTAGTGCTCTGCCTTTGTTTCTCATACGAGTGTCAAAAAGTGCGGGGTTCATGCTATTGCTTTCTACTAGCGCCTTAATGGTCTTTTTAATGCCATTGTCTTCTATGCCCTCAATAATGCATTGCACGGCAGGATGCGCATAGTTTAAATTGCTGTGGTTTCCTCCTGCAATAATGATGTTTTCGCTTCTTAGCGCCTCGAGTATTTTTTTGCTGTGCTCGCTGGGAAGCTTTTTATATTCGGCAGCACCTTTTAAACCTGGAAATAGATATTTACCATAGGCGTTATACCTGCGTTTGTTTTCTGGGTCATAATTGCGCATGATGTCATCTTCAAAACTAAGCAACGCTTCATGCAATAGGGCGTTGGTCTCGGCCCCGCAATCTACCGCTTGTTCTACATCGCTATACTTATAATCAATAGCTACTTTGTTTGTGGATGGTTTACAGCTCACTAATAGTACAAGGAGACAAATACAAGGAATTGTTTTCATAGATTTATTTATTGTTTTCGGTTGCTAAACGTTGTTGTTCTAAAGATTCTGACAATCGTTTGGTAATGATAGGAACGATGATCGTCTTTCTGGGTTTTATTTTTAGAAAAGGGTATAATTCTATAGTATCTTGCATGGTGTCATCTGGGTTGGGATGCTTATTGGTCCCTAATAAAATAAGCTCACCTTGGTCAAACTGCTGCTGTTCTCTATCGGCACTTTCTTTTATTTTGCGCTGGATCACACCGTCTTTGAGCTGTCGTAATAAGCCACCGTTTTCTTCTAGCGTTTTAAAAAGCGATAAGGCATTGGAAGCCAATTTTTCTGTAATAGCCTCAACATAATAAGAACCACTAGCAGGATTACTCACCGCCTCAAAATAACTTTCCTCTTTTAAAATAATGAGCTGATTACGAGCAATACGCTGGCCAAAATCATTGGTCTTGTGATAGATAGCATCATAAGGCATATTTACCACAGCATTGGCCCCTCCAAGTATGGCGCTCATAGCCTCGGTGGTGGTGCGCAACATATTGGTGTTGTAATCGTACAGCGTTTTGTTGCGTTTGCTGGGATGGGCAATAATCGCTACGTCTACATCTGGGAGTAGCTCCTTATGGGCCTCGAGCAGTACAGCAGTTAATTGTCGCAATGCGCGCAGCTTGGCTATTTCAAAAAAATAATGCGATCCTACGGCTACGGTATAGGTGATTTTCGAGGGGCTTCCGCCTTTTTCTTCTATGAGGTGCAAATATTCGTTGAGTTGGCCTAGGCCATAAGCGAGTTGCTGCGTCATAGTAGCCCCGGCATTTTGGTATTGCCTAAGATCGATGGTGATACCGCGATTTTCTTTGCTCGATATAATTTGTGTAAAATGATCGAGATCTGCCGGCATCGACACATGCCAATTGCCATCTTCGATAAGATGGGCTATAGGGTCTAAGGTGATGGTGATGGTGACCGCTTTCGCGAAAGCGTAAGACGACAAAGCCGCATAAAATTCTGGATTGAGAAACTGCAATTCAAAATACATCGGAATGTTGTGGGTGATCACATCGTCCAATAACATTTCGATGTCGAAAGGCTGGGCCGCGGTAAAAAATAAAAGAGTTGCTCCTCCGGTAATCGCTTTTTGTGCCAATGATGCAGCTTTGACAGGATCTGAGATATAAATAGCTTCTCCAATATGCCATTGCTGCGGCAAACCTGGTACAGCCAAAACCTGAGTTTGTTCATCGCTGTGGTAAAAGGGTTTGATATCAATACCTTCATTTGTAGACCACAGCAGGGTATCATTATAAGAAGCCCCTTTTAAATCGTATTGTATTTGCTGTTTAAAAGCTTTGGCAGAATACGATTCGAACTCGGTAAACAGATCAGTCTTTTTCATTTTTGGCAATGCTATCTTCGTATTCTATAATATAAATTTCTTCAGTATTCTTTTTCATCAGGTATTCTTCACGCGCAAAGCGCTCTAAACCTGCGCTATCCAAGAGCATATTTTTCTGGACCGTGTCATTTTTAATGCTCTTTTTAAAATGCTCAATATTGCCTTGCAATTTATCAATTTCCTGATCCAATTCTCGATGTAAAAGCCAAGAACTACCATCAAAAAAGAACATCCAAATCAAAAAAATGATAAAAATTAATAAGTACTTATTACTTAAAATTTTAAACCATTTTTTTTGTCTCAGCGCTTTAAACCCCATAGTTGTAAATATACTAAAACCCCGCTGATACGCGCTCGTTTATTATGGTACGAACGATGTCTATGGCCACATTATTATAGCGATTGTTTGGGATAATGATATCGGCAAACTCTTTGGTGGGTTCTATAAATTGCTGGTGCATAGGCTTTAAAGTGGTTTGATAGCGCTGTAGCACTTCTTCCAGATCGCGACCTCTTTCGGCTATATCTCTTTTGAGCCTGCGTATCAGGCGCTCATCACTATCTGCGTGCACAAAGACTTTGATGTCAAATAATTCGCGTATCGTCGGATCGGTCAAAATTAATATTCCTTCTACGACCAATACCTTGGTGGGGCTTGTCAAAACTGTTTCTTGGGTGCGATTGTGTGCTACAAAAGAATATTCTGGCTGTAATATTGAGCGGCCTTCTTTTAACTCTTTAAGATGCTCACATAACAATTGAAAATCTATAGCATTGGGATGGTCAAAATTAACAAGAACTCTATCCTTCATCTCGAGATGCGAGAGATCTTTGTAATACGAATCCTGAGATATAACAGTGACCTGACCATCAGGAAAATCTGAAACTATTTGTTCGACCACGGTGGTTTTTCCGCTTCCTGTGCCACCCCCAATTCCTATGATAAGCATACATTAAATTTTGCCACAAAGGTAGCAAATTGAAAAGGAGAAACGAAGCACGCACTATAGATTAAACCAGAATGTAGTGACATAGCGAATGCCCAAAAAATCGGATCTTCATTCTCTATTTTTGAACTAAAAGCACGACAATAAATGTGCGGCCTAGTACAAAAAACCAACACGTTAATTTTTCGGGCATTCTATGTTATTCACTCATGTCTAAAGGGATCAGATTGTTCATAGAGGTCCCATTTTGTTTTTTTTGAACGTTAAATGAGCTAGCGGTTGCAGCAGTGCCAGGGCGTGCACTGACCTCATCTTCATCTTCAACTATTGTCGTAGGATCTTCGATAGGCATACAAAGGCAAATTTCAACCAAAGCCGCTTCAGAGTCACCACCATGAATAATCAGACCGTTAAACTGTTCTACTTCTATGCGTATTGTTTTGGTCTCATTGTTTATAATTTCTTGGAAGTTTTCTAATACTTCATCTTCAAATAGCGCTTCCAAGAAAATGACACGCCCTGCATGATTGGTTATCGTAACTTCTACCTGATCGACCACTATCGGAAATGTAATACGCATCCCCGCATTGTGAAACCCTAATTTGGACTGCCCTTGTGGGTTACCTATCTGGGTCATAAAAAGCCCTTCTTGTGGGGGTGTAAACAAGAGCCCCTGATATTCAAATTCCTGTGTTATGGTGGTATCGCTATTGAGATCGGCAAAGTTGATACAGCTTTCTTCACACTGCTCTTCTATAGGGCAATGTGGCTGTATTTGATACAAGGCAGTTTGATCGATATAGATGCTGTTGCGTCCTCCTTGCGGCTGAATACCGCCTACAAATAGTGTGATTTGTTCGGCTCTGGCTCTGGTGCGTACTGTAATGTTTTTCCATTGCAGTCCAGGAGTTAGCTCGCGCCATACAACCGAAGAGGCACTGGGATCTGCCCCTCCCAAAGGATCGATGCCTATCCGTGCAATCATCCTATGATAATCGGGAGAATGAAAATGTGCTGTAAATTCATAGTCCCAGTCTTTATTGACACCAATGCGCTGCATGATACCCGCTTGCAAATTCCCACTTAAAATCATTTTTTGAGAGCGTTGCCCTTCTGATACCACTCCAATCTCATAAGCGTAGTCCAAATCGATGGATGTTTGATTGTTGCTAGGGGCAAAACTTTCGATCTGGGCGGCATAAGGATACCAGTGATTGGCTATGACCAAGTCATTGCGATCTCCGCCAAGTGAGAAGACGTAAAAACCATCTTCAAGCATATCATTCTTAAGTCTATTGACATGAACAATCATCGTATCGACGCCCGTGGCGCCATCGTCATCTGTAATGTCGAGCTTGACCTGATGATCTCCACAACGGTCAAAAGCATGCGCTACCTGTGCGAGACCCTCGGCTTGTGGAGGCTCGTTTATCTCCTCGATATAAGCATTGCGTTTTGTACAATCGCCCAAATGCCAAACCCCTGTATGGGTATCACACCAACCCTGATCGGTAAAGAATCCTTCCAGTCGTACACATTGCTTTTCTAAAGAATACAACACATCGGGTAGATATACCTCAGGAGCTACATTTTCTACCGTTATCATCATCTGTCCTATACCAATACCACCTACATCATCTCTAACAGTAACCTTAACGGTATAAGTGCCATTGTCACAATAGGCGTGACAGGCCATCATTTCGCCTTGAGCTTGTGGCGGCTCATTGGTTTGAGAGACAATGAGGTCTTCTGGAGCACTATTATCTCCCCAATCGATGGTCGCGGTATGTGTGTCTAACCAATTAACGTCTATAAAACGAATAATCAGCGGTACCTCTTCACCTTCATTAACTGTTACATTTTCTGGCATCAACACTTGTGGGGCTACATTTTCTATGTTCACTTTCGTGAAATGTCGCGTAGTAACACCACCTTCTTCGGTCACTGCTACGCGCAACTTGGCGATATAAAGCCCGCTCTTGCCATAGACATGACTTGGTTTTCTTAGAATATCGGTATGGCCATCATCAAAGTCCCAAAAGGTATCTGAGGTCGCTTTTTCTGCACCACCATCAAAGAGGAGTGCTTGATTTCCAACAGCAAAATACGGCCCATTAGAATTGGCAAAATCTTCTGAGGTCAAAGCATGCATACTGGTGATAATCATCGTTCCTGAAAACAAAACACTCTGTGAGTCTATATCGATGGGATTGGCAAATAGGGCATCGATATTTCCAATATTTGACAAGGATTGTGGCCAGGCGCCTATGCCTTTAATTTGATCTGAAATATCATCTCGTATTACTGCTGCGCCTATAGACTCGGCCAGGTCGTCTGCAATAGAGAGCACTACCGCTACAATTATGACCCCAACAATACCAAAGGTGATAAAACCAATTAAGAAAGAAAGGATCCATGCCAATAAAGATAAATCAACATCAGGCTCACCTATGACAAAGGGCTCAATCATTTGCCCTTCACCATCAGGATTATTGATCCATCTCAGACCTACATCTGCGTCAAAATCGGCATCTACATCAATACTGCCTGCTATTGCATCTACAACCGTAACCTCTCCCTCTAGATCTATAGCCCCGCTTTTAAGACTAGGTGTAAGGCTGTTGAGTTTTACGGTTTTTCCTTCTACTTTATCGTCTAGGGTAGTGGGTAAGCTGCCAAATTCGTCGGTAATGGCCTCGTTAATCGCAGCAATGACTTTTGCACCATTAATCGCTGTCGCAAAATCGCGATCATTGGGTACAAAGAAGCTCAGTGCATTGGCATTGCCACTTCCAAGATTGTTTAGCGCCATGGCCAAACCTTGATCTAGCGCCTTGATGGTAACGTCGTTAATGGTCACATCGCTACCCTCGGGTGGTGCCGGTTCCCAAATGAGAATTTCCTTGCGGCTCACTAACTCCTTTCTCACCTCTTCTGCAATAAAATCTTCTATGGTTTCTACAGAGGGTACTTGCTCTTGGACATCTCCTATATTGGTTAATTCATTTTGTGCGATAAGCGCAAAATTATCGGCTATAACGGCATCGAGATCAATTCCGCCAAAGTTTGCAGCCGTTTTATTGGTCGTATAATTGCTACCTTCTGCACCAGGGGCTGGCGTTATACCTGTTAAAGTAGTGACAGCTTCGCTTAGTTTGGCTTCTACCTGATCATCGACTACACTAAAGTTGGTTATCATCTCTATGGTAGCCGTAATACCCATTGGAGTAGCCATACTAAAACCAAAGGCAGAACCGCTGATATTGTAGAAACGCATATAACAAGGAATGGCTACTTTGACTTGGTTGGGATTGGGGTAGGTTACTTTGGCCGTTTTGGCAGCATCGCTAGCATCATCATATAATTCTAAACGCGCATCCATGCTAAAGGGAGGAAAGTTTATTGGGATGTCGGGATAAATCTTAGGAAAACTATCATCGTTTCGTAGTTTTTCATGGACATATTCTTCAACCATAGCCGCCGTTATAGGTCCAATAGGGTCACCGCTAGTGATGGTTGCACTCACATCTGACGAGGTTAAGCCATCTAGTTTGGCACCTACATTAACGCCTCCTTCCAAAGTTGTAATAGGAACTTTAACTTCAATATCTGAGGTGAGATCAAAAAACTTAGCCGACGGTATAGGTGGATTATCTACCTCTACGTGAACTATAGTGCCTAATTTTATGTTGACACCGTTGATGCTTGTCTCCATATCTAATCCCAGAGTTTCTTTTGGAATTTGTACGGTTCCTTCTTTGAGTTGATACGGACCTAAGGCTGTCCCAGGTGGGATTTCCAATTTTTCGGGTATTACGCCCTCTCCGCTGAGGTCATCTCCTGATTTCCACGCGGCATGCAGAATTTCTCTTAATACGTTAACCGTAACTTCTGAAACGATTTCAAATCCTTGTGTATTTGGCATAATCGTAATTTTTAATACATTTTTCTATCCTTTTTGGGATATGCTAGTCCTTGGCATTTGTTGCTTTTCGTTGCTCTCGGTCTTGTAGGTGAAAACGCACTTTGCTAAAGCCTACACCAGTGTCAGGTTTTTTCTTTTTGAGGATTTTGTTAAATACTTCCTTAGACGCTAGCTTGGGAAAGTTAGCTTCTAGTGCCCGGTATTTTAAAAGTATGGGTATTACTTCATGCTCCTTTCTATACCTTGTTAAAGGGTCTTTTGATGTTTCTTTTTCTTCTTTTTGACTATAGGAGGAAGCCTCTGCATTGCCAAAGGCAACTTTTAAGATCTTTTGGCTATCTGGTTTGTGGGCTAAGGCCTTTACCACGTCTTCTATAGATTTTTTAGTAGATTTTGTTTTGGTTTTTGAGAGTACGGCTTTTAGAAATGTTTGCACTTTTGGAGTGTCAAAAGGAGATACTTTCTTTCCTGTAGCCTTTTCTAAGTCATTTTCTATATCAGATATTTTCTTTCTGGTCTTAGCATCAAAGCGAACACGTCTTTCAACCTCTACTTCCAAAGCAGGGGTAAGCTCGATGCCAATATGATTAAGCGCCAGTATAGGATTCGCCATTGCCGCGCGTAGCAATTGGGTATTATCCTTGTGCTCTTCTAACAGACGGGGCATCAACTTTTGCAATTGATTGATCGTCTTTAGTTTTTCTGTATTGTTCGTTTTCTTTGCCATTGTTCTTATGGTTTTTAGAGTTTCGCGAAAGCGATTGATGGAGATCACGCCAGATGTGTGAAGAGATTTCAATACCGTTTGCAGCCAGACCCATGACCCAGTCTGTATAGGCTTTAGGATCATTTTTAATTTCTTTGGCCATATGTCCTACAAATTGACCTGTTCTTGCCCCTGCCGATACCCAATGCGAAGGGCCTTTTAACAAACCGCTAGCCGATTTTAACCCAAAATGAACGGCACCTTGGACAAGTGTTTTTGTGATAAAGGAGGGGTGAATGGCTTTATTGGCAGGTTCCATACCTGCAAGTATGCCTCCAGCAATGTCTGCGTAAGACTCATCAATTTTGGCACGCGAGACCATAATACTGAGAAGTTCCATCCAAAACGGATTAAATTTTCTATTGCGTATACACTGTATGATAGTATTACTTAGTGCGAGATCATAGCGCAGTTCTTGGGCTACCTTTTGATCGTAGGATTGCAGTTTTGCCTTTGAAAAATCATCGGCCGCTATACAGCTCTTAATCGTATCTGCCGCCCACCTTCCGGAGAGCAGGGCGTATTGAATTCCTTCGCCGTTGAGCGAATTAATTAAACCAGCAGCATCACCTATTAAAACCAGGCGATCACTAATGATATCTTTGGTAGGATTGTAGGTAGCCAAGGGCCATCCCTGTATTTTGCCTGTTGGCGTACCAGTACCTATTCTTTGTTTTAAACTCTCATCTTCTTGAATCAATTTATTGAGTAATTCGTTGAGGTGGGTTTCATTTTTGGGTAAGGTTTCCATTACCATACCCACGCCAATATTGGCCGTATGTTTACCCGTAGGAAATAACCAGTAGTACCCAGGAAAACTCGCTTCGGTAAAGTAAAGCTCACATTGATCTTGTGGCCCGCTAATATTTTCGTAATAGGCCCTAACGGCGAGTATGCGATCAAAGTTTGATGGCTTACTCCCATAGAAAATCCGCGCTACCGTAGAGCTACTTCCATCGGCCCCTACAATCATTTTGGCACGTAAGCTGCTGTTTTTTCCTTGAGTTGTTATTTCTGCTTTAACCCCATTGGCAGTAATGGTGTATGATTTAAATCTCGTTTTTTCAAAAACGCGAGCTCCTGCTTCTTTTGCTTTCTTGAATAACCAATAATCGAGCGTCATTCTAGGAATAACACGTCCGTGAAAGGGAATACCTTCTTTTCGGGGGATGGGTCTGTTTATG
The DNA here is from genome assembly GCA_002712765.1 of Cytophagaceae bacterium. Lineage (GTDB taxonomy): Bacteria > Bacteroidota > Bacteroidia > Flavobacteriales > Flavobacteriaceae > Dokdonia. The sequence continues at coordinate 30,679 of PAUP01000019.1, forward strand.
ATTTCTTTTCCGTCTAGGTATACCGCAGCTTTATTAATAACATTGGTTTTGGGAAAATCCTCAAGACCAGCAATGCCTAATTTTTGGAGTTCGGCTATAGCGACAGGCCCTACAAAATCACCACATACTTTATCTCGAGGAAAACTGTGTGCTTCAATAATTATTACACTAATGTCAGCCTGAGCTAGGGAGGTAGCCAGGGCAGTTCCGCCGGGACCAGCTCCAACAATCAAGACATCACAGTCATAATTTGGTATGGATGAAATATGTATCATATCAATAATCTCTTTCTATCATATACATAATGATCGATTCAATAAGCTTTTTGTCTTCAGAGTCAGGGATATCTCCAAAACTGCTGTGAAACTCCTTTAGGGCCGCTCCGGCCATGTTTTTTGACACTTTACGGGCATAATCAATGCTTTCGTAGTGTTCCATTCTATCCATCACCCATTGTGCAGTATCGAGACTTTCTTCACTGCGACAGTCCTTTAAATAATGAACTAATCGCTTGCGCTCTTTGGCAGTGCTGTGGTTGAGTAGATGGATTAACATCAGGGTGCGTTTTCCTTCTAAGATATCTCCACCTATTTCTTTACCATAAGCGGTCTCGTCTCCCACCAAATTCAAAATGTCATCCTGAATCTGAAAAGCAGTGCCCATGAAATAGCCAAAGCGATTAAATCGATCGGCGTTTATAGCCCCTTGACTCCCAATAATGGCTCCAATCCGCAATGGATGAATTGTGGTATACCAGCAGGTTTTTTTTAGAATCATGCGGAGGTAATCATCATCGGTGAGTTTGCACAAATTTTCTTTGCGCCATCCCAACTCTAAGGCTTGACCTTCTACAGATTGTCTTACCATATGTTCGATTTCTGAGAACACTTGCCAAGTCAACTCTGGACCCAATATTTCCATATTCATCATTAGCGGCTTGATACTAAGGACATTCATAGCATCGCCCACATTAATCGCAATACCGATGGTATTGTACTCATGCATAGTAGGCTTATTTCTTCTAAATTCACTACCATCTTCTATGTCGTCGTGTACCAAAAATGCATTGTGAAACAACTCCAGTGAGGTGGCCGAATTAATGACCTGAGCTTCTGTACCTCCAAAAGCTTTACAAGCTGCAATGCACAAGCCAGGTCTAAAACCTTTGCCTCCACGATTAGGGTAGTCTAGTACCAAGTCGTAGAGGTATTTTTTTGGTTCTGATTGTGGTACAAAATGCTGAATCCCCTTAAGTGCAAGCGATCGGTAATCGTGTAGCTTCGATTTGAGAATTGCCGTATCCACGTATAAATGGGTTTATGATACCTCTACCGCCAACATGGCTTGAAGGTTTTCTATGTCTTTGTCTTGTATCAAGCCAGCATATCTTCCAGGTTTGGTGTTTTTGGGTATTTTGACCTGTATTTTAACTTGTTTTTTTTCGCCTGGTTCAAGTGTCAATGTCTTAGGTGTCACCGTGATATTGCGTGCTAGAATGCGTTCGCCCGATGGTGCAAATAGATCGGCGTCTGCAAGCGAAACCTTCATTGGCTGTTTTTTACTGTCATTTTGTAATTGCATTTTAATTTCTGTTGCAGAACCTGCAGCCATCACTTGGTCGGCCTGTAATACAGGTACATTTGCCGCTTGAGTATTGGGTTTGCTAGCCTCGGGCATAATATTGACCATTTTGTTTGAGGCCTTTTCTACCTGAGTAGCGGCTACAGAGACAACATCCATGAGCATGTCGATAACCTCATGGGCATCACTTCTAAATCGGCTAATGATGTGGTCATTGTCTTGAGCTCGTACCTTTTCTACATCAATAACCTTTTTTTCTAAGGCCTTGGCTGCTACAATGCCAGCCGCAATCTCTTCTTCGAGTATGTCTGTGGCCATTTTAACGATACGCTGTGCCTCGCCTACGACTTTTTTGGGTGAGATTTCGCGTAAGCGGGATTGAGGTGGATGTTTACGACCTCTTATTGTTTCTTGAGTTTGTTTGCTTTTTTCCATAATGATATGACTGATTAGGTGAAATGCTCTTTAAGAAATGACCACTGGATCCTCAGAGCTGGCATTGGTACGATCAAAGCATACCTCGACTAGTGCTGCTTCATTAGAACCTCCTTTAATTTCGAGGGCGGTGAGTGGTGCGCCATCTACGTTAAAGGTTCGGGTTTGATTCTGGATCATCTCAGACTGGTTGGCAATGAGTGTGGCATTAAAAAAGCTATTGACGGTGATGACTGGATTTCCAAAATTGACCACTGTGAGACTTACATTGGTGACCGCCGATGGAAAATCAATTCTCATCCCAGCTTCTGGAATAGACAATTTTACCTGATTTGTGGGTTGACCCATAGCGGTAAATTGTACCACAGGCGATTGGTCTAGAGGTGTAAACTGAAGGCCTTTGTGGGTAAGTGGTGCCTTTGTTTCTTTGGCACTAATACCTGCAAAATCGACACAGGTAGCTGTAACAGGAGGAGTGTCCTTACAATTGGCAAGTTTGGTTTGTCCCTTCACCCTAATGCTAGCTAGTGGTTGTCCTAGTAATTCTATTCCAATGCTGTAATCACTCACGGCACAAATAGGCTCGCAAATTCGGATACAAACTGGGATTTCATCTACAGCCTTTAGGTTCATGTTCATATTTACCTGAAAGGGATCATCTTTTTCATTACTGACCTTGACATGAGCAGGAGCATCATCAAAAACAATAGAGACTGGGCATGGTTCGTCTAATTGAAAATAGTGTTGTAGATAGGCTTTTTGTTTAGGCCACTCAATAATGCGAACGTTCTTTTCTTCGGGCATGGCTTCTTATTTTAAGTTTATTCAAATACAGCGTCACAAACAGTATCGACCGAGAGAAAGATCAATTGTTGGAACGTAAAAAAAGTGGAGGGGTACTAATACTATACACTAAAAATAAACATAAAACGCTAATAATAAAGTATTTAGATGTTAAAAATTAAAATTAGGGGCATTTGACTTGAATGAGGCAGGGTAAAAATCACAAAAGGAGCTGGCTACTATTTTGCGTTGTATTTGTATGATGTATTTTTATATGCTTTAAAAAAAATAATCAAATCATGTCTTGCTTTAAGGTTAAACAAAAATTAAGCGAATAGATATTTTTTTAAAAACTGTTTGTAGTTCTAAAAATAGGGCTATCTTTGCAGCCGCAATACACCATCGGGGTGTAGCGTAGCCCGGTTATCGCGCCGCGTTTGGGACGCGGAGGTCGCAGGTTCGAATCCTGCCACCCCGACCAATAAAAATAAAGCTCTGTTTATCAGAGCTTTACTTTTTTAAAAACTAACCCGATCACCATAAGAGTGCTGCGATGGGCGCCTTGACTACATCCTGGGCAACAACTCTCGAGTCAATACTATAATCCTATTTGTCGAAATGGACGTAGAGTTTATGCGGTTATCCATCTATTTCTTTGCTTTTTGATGATTGGCAAATCAAACTAATCGATTGTGACTTCGAATTTTTACCAAGCTGGAAAAGACTAGTTTTTGTCAATTGCGCTAAGCAGATTTTGAGCATCCTCTTTGAGCAAATTTTTAGAGACTAATTCGTTTGCTAGCTGTTTTGCTTTTTCTTTATTACCTATTGAGGCATAGGTTTTAGCTACTAAAAGCTGAAGGTTTTCATTAAAAAAGTATGGTGAGCTCAATTCTACCAACTCAATTCCTTTTATAAGCGCTTCTTTGTTTTCTGTTGAAGCCAAAATCTTATAGTAGCCATAAGCAGCAATTAAAGGAATCTCATAGTTGTCTTGGTTGTTTTTTAGTTCTTTTCGGGCCCATTCTAAGGTTTTTGATTGATCTAAAAGGTCTTGAATTAAATGGGCACTTTTCTCGTCATTGTACAAGACTCTTTTGACTGGCTTCACCCCCAAAGAGACTACTACGGCTTCGGCCGATTGGGCTGTTGAAAAGGGATTTTGACCTGTGATAAACTTTCCAGAAATGACGACTTTTGAAAGCATAAAATCAGTTTGCTTAAAAAGAGCGCCTCTTGAGGTTAACTGGTCTTCCAAACTAAAAGGAAATTCTTTCACCCATTTTTTTCCAAAAAGTTCCTCCTCGATATTACAAAAGCCAGTTAGTTCTACCCCTTTTATGATGTACTGATCATTGTCTTTGACGTTGACAAAAGCGGCTGGACCATGACAGACCGAGGAGATAACCGTATTATCTCTTTGGTACAAATTCAAGATTATATCTTGAAGTGAGGGATCGTAGGGCAAGTCAAACATAGCTCCTTTACCTCCAACTATATAGACTGCATCATAGTCTTCTGCGTTTATATGAGCTGTGGGTTTAGTATGATCTAGCAAGCTCAGCGCATCCTTGTCCTTTAATAGGTTTTTGTTATATGTTTTATCCTTGTTGTATTGGTCTGCCTCTACCTTTCCACCTTTAGGACTGGCAACATCTACAGTTATGTTATTATTCTTGAAAATGAGATAGGCTTGTGAAAATTCATCAAATTCAAAGCCCGGTCTTGCCGCCCCCATATCTTTTCCGTAGCTGCTTACCACCATCAATACTTTTTTCTTAACATCATTGGTTTGCGAAAAAAGCATGAGAGGAAAAATTAATGCGATACTTAAAATTATTTTTTTCATTTTTTGATTGTTTGGAATTATATAAAACACGATTGAAGGGCATTTTTGTTACATCAACACCCCCAAGCACTTTGTGTTGAGTTTTGAGAAGCGAGCGTGGAAGGCAAGGCTAAGCGTGTTTTTTTATAGGTCAGATTAGGAGGGTGGCAAAGAGAATCTGTCTTATATATTTTGTATGGTATTTTTCATTCTGAGGAGATCACTTTACTTTTTTAAGCCCTGATACATGAGAAAGAATAGCTTTCCAAATAGTATCTTTTTTGACAAGAACATTAGAAGATTGATACACACTATAGGTAGAATCATTACGAATATGACCTGTGCCAGCTATAACTGCAGTGCCATTTTTATAGATATCTAATCGTTTTATTTCATAATGAAAGGACTCGTGTTTCATCGCATTATTTTTTATCCAATTGATTTCATCTTCTTTGGTAAATCTATTACCATTACCATCAATGAGTTCAAAGCTCTTATCTAGGATTAGATCTAATAGTACGGTGTCCTGAAAGCGATATGCTCTTGGCCATAGCACCTCTTTTAAGTATTTTAACCTAAGTGTATCTTTAGTGGTTATCAGGACTTCTTCCCGTTTTGATGGGTGTAAACATGAGACAAAAAATATGCTAGTGAGCACTATCATCATTATAAAATATGTTGCTTTTTTCATTGTTTTTACGGTTACTCTTTTTCTAAAATAAACCTCATCGTAAGACTGCCATACCAATTGGGTTTTGTGCCATTAGGGTAAGTCTCGTCAAAGAATTCAAGCTCTAGACATTGTTCTTTAAAATGTAAGCGATAAAACTGTTTGCCTCCTTCAAAACCTGGAACCTTGGCAAAATTTGCGGTGGTAATAAGTACATTCTCTTCTATCACATAGTGCCCGGTATTGCATACCAAACTTCTATAAGCAGTTATAATTTCATCCTCACTAGGTTCCGATAGATTATCAAAAGCTACTCGTTTTTTCATAGTTGGATTATAGATGAGGCTATAATTTTTGTCTGAAAAAACAAAACGGCCTTGATCAACTGCGCTGCGTGTAAAGACAGTGTCTTTATAATGATATCTGATTTCTTTAACTTTCCAAGAACCAATTAGATGTTGTTGATCTAGGCTATCCAAATGTTGAATCAAGCTGTGCTTTTGATAGGCTATGGCCATTTCATAAACAGAGTATTGATCATTTTCTAGGGCTTTTTGATGATAATCGGCACCATGAGCTATAAAGAGTTTGATCAGGTCTGAATGATCATAGAAAATTGCCCAATGCGCAGGAGTTGCATTATTTACTTTATCGCGCTGGTCAACCTTTGCTTGGTGTTTGAGTAACAAGGAGGCAACTTCGTAATGACCTCCAACTGCCGCTGCCATAAGCGGGGTGAGCATATAGGTCTTACCGCTATGGTTGGGAGCAGCTCCATATGCGATAAGCAAATTAACGATATCAATATGACCGTAGCGCGCTGCCCAAGAAAGAGGGGTTTGACCTACCCTATTGAGTACATTGGGATTTGCCTGATACTCTAATAATATTTTGACTAGTGCATATCTGCCCTGTTGTGCCGCTAGTTGAAGTGCAGGAATTCCTAGTAGGTCTTTGGAGTCAGGAGACAGCCCAAGCTTTAGCAGTTCTACTAAGTGTTTTGGGTTATTGGAGTTTACGGCTTGGATGATGCTAGGGGGTTTTTCTATGGCCGTTTTTGATGCGAGGTATTCCCTAAAAGGTCTTGCCACTGTATCGTGATGCCATAACCTGTATACTACATCAATGGCATCGCCGTGTTTGCTTTTCAGCGAAAGATCTGCCCCATGTGCTAAAAGTAATGTGATAATATGGCTGTTTCCAGAAAAGGCCGCCCAGTTTAGGGCGTGGTCATTGTTGAGGTCTCCTTTGTTGATTTGAGCTTTTTGAGCAATCAGGGCTTTACACATGTCTAGGTGGCCAGCTGAGGCTGCATACATCAAAGGAGTGCCTTTTAAGCCCGTTTTTTCGGGCAGATTGATGAGTTCTTTTTGCCGTAGTAATGAGGTAAACAAATCTTGGTCATTTTCGAGAATGGCATTAATCAAAACCGTTTTTCCATTAGTATCAAATACTGCGGTTTTGACTTGTTCTTGGGTAGCACTTGAGGCGTCTATGCTCAAATAAAGAAGCGTTAAAAATAAAAACGTGTTTTTCATCGCGAAGGGGTTTTGGTAGTTGTGGTTAACCATAATAAGATGGCCGTAACTAGCCATAGTAAAGACCAAATAGAGTCGTGTACAGGTCTGTTGATACTTTCTTCGATAAAAACCGTATTAGAAACATCTGTGCTAATGTTTAAGGCCCCGTGAAACAAGACAGGAGCCCATATAATTTGTTTTTTACTCAAAGAAATTCCGAAGACAATACTTAGAATGACGCATAGTATAGGCATTAATACAAACCCACCCAACATGGGATATTCAGGATAATTATGGCCTAATAGAATAGCTGGTAGATGCCAAAATCCCCAAACGATGCCAATTGCTGCATACCCTAACAGCGAATGGTGAGGAGCCCACTCTTTTTGAAGATAACCTCTCCATCCATATTCTTCGCCAAGGCCAAAAAAGAGACTGTATAAAAGAGCAGCTATGAGGTAGGACAATACATAGTTACCTAATAGTAAATACCAAGGCTGTGGGGCAGCTCCAAAAATCATAGCGACGCCCTTTACTTGTATCAAACCCTCGGAGAAAACAATAAAGTCAGGCTTTAATTGAGCCCCGTCTAGACCTAAAGTAAGTAGTAACGCCACTATTTCTATGAGTAATGGAATAAAAGAAATACACAACAGCCATTTCCAATCTTTTAAAGGGTTCCAACGCAGCTGGCTAAATAGCCCTTCTTTGTGGTATAAGCGCATGATTATAGCGGCAATGGCTGGTATCCACATTAATAAAAGTGTAAAGGATGACTCCGAATGCTGTTCTTTAAGGATAAAGTAGTAGGGTAGGATGGAAAGGAGGTAGACTATCGCGATATATTGCCAGCCTTTTTTTGAGAACTTGAAATTTTTCATTGTGATTTAACGATTGATTGAATGTGGGACAAATATTCAATCCAATGCCTAGACCACCAGATAAATGGAATGTTAACTTGTAAAAGAAAATTAATTTTTACCTTTTTGTTCTGGTCAAGGGGAAGACTACCTATCTATTATTTCCAATTATCAGGATACACAAAAAAAGGGTAGACTTTTTGTCTAATACCGCCTGTAACAATTGGGCTTTACGATGGCACCTTAATATATGGTTATAGGTTTTAGCCTTTGTAGTATGCTGTTAAGACTTCTTTAAGCGTGTCAACAACCCGCTGTGCGTTTGCTTTAGTAAAACAAAGTGGAGGTTTCGATTTGATGACATTGTTTTCAGGCCCGTCTGTGCTAAGGAGAATGTGTCTTTTTTTAAGCTCATTTTTTAGATGTTGTGCCAGCACTGTGTGGGGGGTAATACCATCTTCTTTTACGATATCGATACCCAAAAATAGTCCAGAGCCTCTTATGTCACCTATGGCGTTAAAGTTGTCCTTTAGTTGCAATAAAGCTTCTTTATAATAGGTACCCGTTTCTAAGGCTTGTTGTTGTAGGTTTTCTTCTTCAATGACATCAAGTACAGCTTGCCCGATGGCACAGGAGACTGGGTTGCCGCCAAATGAACTAAAAAACTCTACCCCTTGTTCAAAAGACTGGGCAATTGGGGTTGTTGTGATTACAGCACCTATAGGGTGAGCGTTACCCATTGGTTTACCTAGGATGACCATATCGGGTACCACACCTTGAGCCTCAAAACCCCAAAAATGTGTACCTATGCGGCCAAAACCTGTTTGAACTTCGTCGCTAATACATACCCCGCCCTGCGCTCTAATAGCAGGGTATACCTCTTTGAGATAGCCTGGGGCCAAGGGTATTTGTCCACCACAGCCTACGATAGGTTCTGAAATAAAGGCAGCAACTGGTCGATTTAATTGATGTAGATCTGTTATGGCTTGCTGGGCATAGCGACTACCAGCATCTTTACCTTTGTGCTTTCCGCGAAAGCGATCAGGAATAGCCGTTTTTACAATATATGATGGTTGCCCTTGCCCTTTGCCATCATTAAATTTGTAGTCGCTAATGTCTATTCCAATTTGAGTATTACCGTGATACCCATGCTCCATAACCATCACTGTTTTTTGTTGGGTATGGGCTTGCGCCATTCTTATGGCCAAATCTGAGGCGGCACTGCCCGAGTTAACAAAAAAGACCTTATTTAACCCTTTTGGCATTTTGGCAACGAGCTGGTGGGCATACTGTTCTAAACCGTCGTAGAGATATCTGGTATTTGTATTGAGGGTGGCCATTTGATTTTGAGCAGCTGCCACTACTTTAGGATGTGTATGTCCTACATGAGGTATATTGTTGTATGCGTCCAAATAGGTATTACCGTAACCGTCATACATATATTGAAAAGCAGATCCTGTCATATAAATAGGCTCGTCATAACTCAAAGATAAAATGGTCGAGATATGCCGCTCGCGCAACGCTTTTTTTTCTTTTATGGACGGGGCTGCTGCTACTTTTGTCCCAATGGCTGTTCTAAAACTATTTTTCGCTTTGAGCGGATTGATCTCCAACCAGCGATATAAGGCTTTCCAGGCTTGATCTTCACTAGATGTGGCATAGGTATTTGTGGGATCGTTTTTCTTGGCATTTGCAGCATTACAAACGCTTGTACACAAACGTCCTGCTATGAGATAATACAAAAGGTCTACCTCCTGTATTTCTAATGGTAAGCGGCTGTGATAGCCCTTGAGAAAAGCAATTGCCCACCGCAAGGGGTCTTCTTTATCGTAACAAATATAGGTTAAGGCAATGGCCACTTCATTGATCAAGGCCGAGTGGGTCATATCTCCAAAATCGATAATGCCTGTTATTTTATTATTGTTACATAGGATGTTATACTCATTGGCGTCATTGTGGATGAGTTGTTTGCGCAATGTAGGAAGGGCTGGAAGTACATGGGTCTGATATTGCATCATAAAGTAAGAAACAATCGCCCTATCATGTGCCATAGGAATATCTGAGACATACTTTTTATTAAGCATAAGGTGTTCGAGATCCCATTCCCACTGGCGTCCTTTATATACTACAGACCTAAGAGGTTGAAGTTGCAGGTCTAAGTTGGCCAGAAATTCGCCCAAGTGGTGATACAAAACCTCAGAAGGTGCACAGTCACCTGTAAAGCTGCCCGATAAATAGCTTAACATACGTACAATACATCTTTCTCCATCTAGGATAAGAACTTTGACAAATTGCTCATCGGTAAAAGTGATTGGAGTGGGATAAGAAGCGCTCTGTTGAGCACTAAGCGCAGCAAGCACGTCCGATTCTTCGTTTACAATGTCAAATAACTCCTGGGTATACTTATAGGTTTTAAAAACATAAGATGTAGTGGCCGTATGTATGAGGTAATTGGCATTGTCATAACCTGCTATCTTTTTAATAGCCGTACATTCAATTCCAAATTCTTTAGCAATAAGTGATTGCAGCGAGGTAAGAGTGATCACGTTTAGGAGCAATTATAGATGAGACGGTATTTACATTTGATGGTGGTACTTTTGCGACTGTATTCAAATTAAGATGTGTCAATCTGCTTTGGTATAAGCCAGCGCAATCCAGTCTTTAAGTTCTTGGTCTAGGTCACTTGGGCTTGTAATTCTTACCCTATGCGTACACATGCTGCCAAAGGGTCCAGACCCCTCAAGGCGTGTCCCAACAGGTATATCTTTTAGTTTTAAACCGAGATCAATACGGGTTTTGGTAGCGGGTTTGACAAGGATAAACTGTTTTTTGCGTACCACGCTCACCGTCGTCTTTTTTGGGCTTATCACCACATCATCACCAAGACTTTTGGCATAGGCAATCAACGCATTGTATATAGGAAAAAGCTGTTCTTTACCTGCATATTGGGATGCAATCAAATCTTCTGTACTACTAGTATCTTCTTTTGATAAGCTTACAATGGTATTGGCAAACCCATGAGTCACGCCGTGTTCTTTTTTTAAATAATTGACGGCTTGCATGTGTTTGTCAAAGGCTTTTTCTTGGAGAATTTGCTTCCAAGTTTCTAAAGATTTACCCGTTTTTTCAGGCATGTTTGCGATCATTGTCTTTAAGGCTGCGTCCATAGGTCTGTTTAGGTGATGTCGTTTTTAAATTCTTTATCTGTCACACTCAAGGTAGTTAATTCTACTTGATGTCCATCGGGGTCACGGGTGTATAAGGATCTAAAGTAGTAGTGATCTTGCTCATTATACACCAATGATAATTTCTCAAAATGGGTTTTTGCTTTCGCGAAAGCGTGCTCAGAAACTCTGAAAGCAAAATGATCAATCCGAACCTGTGGTAGCACTTTATCAGAACTAATAGTTTTCTTTATAGGAAATAGGGCAACTCCTGTATTGCCGCTAAGCATAAACACGGGAAATTCTCCCCATTTTTGAAGTTTGTATCGCTCTAGACCTAAAACCTTTTGATACCAGGATATCGCTCGTTCTAGATCTTCTACATAAATGGCGACATGATCCAAATAATCGATAGCGAAAGGCGTGTTTTTTTTATTTGTAGACATAGGGCCAACGGCTATTTTTAATTACCAATAGGATAGTGTATTGGGGTGTGTTCTAGAATATAATTGGTGATTAAGGTGTATAGATGCTTTCTGGTATTGCGGCCTTCATAAATGCCATGAGACCTGTTGGGATAGGCCATCATATCAAATTGTTTATCGGCTTTGATCAACTCGTTTATTATGATTTCGGCACTTTGGTAGTGTACATTGTCGTCGGCGGTGCCGTGAATGATGAGCAAGTTGCCTTCTAAATTTTTGGCGTAGGTCTTTGGAGAGCCCGCTATAAAATCGGCTTTGTTATTTTGAGGTAGCCCCATATAGCGCTCTTGATAGATATTGTCATAAATCAATTGATCAGAAACTGCAGCTACCGCCACACCAGTTTTGTAAATATCAGGATATTGAAACATCAAATTGAGTGTCATTGAGCCACCACCGCTCCATCCCCAGACCGCTGTCCTGTTGGCATCAAGATAGGGGAGTTTGAGTATTTCTGTAGCGGCTTTTGCCTGATCGGAGGTGTTGAGAACGCCTATTTTTCTATAGATGCTCTTGCGCCAGGCCGATCCTTTGAGACAAGGAGTTCCTCTATTATCCATATCTATAATGACATAGCCTTTTTGGGCCATCATCGTATTCCATAATCCAATTTGGTTATCTAAAGCGACCTGCCCCCAAGGTTCTCCATAGACATGAAAGAGCACAGGATAGGTTTTTGAAGGGTCAAAATGCGGGGGTCGTATCATTCGTACATCAATATCGAGATCATCTTTGGTGGTCACTTGGGTAAAGATGACTTCGGGCTGTTCCAATTGTGACAACTGTGTTGTATACTTGGTGTTTGCGGCTATGGTTTTTAGCGTCTTGTGTTGCGGTAAATTAATAAACCGAACACTGCGCGCCGCTTTGTGACTTTGATGAATATGCAAGGCGTACTTGCCATTTGGCGCCATATTATAAGTATTGAGTCCTTGATATTCTTGTGGTGTAACTCGCTTGGATTTGCCTTTGCCTTTGAGATCGGTTTTGTATAGATACCGTTGGGTACTATTATCAGGAGAGGCGATATAATAAAGCTCCTTATCGGTGGTAGATCGCAAAGAGGCGATGTCATAGTCAAAGGGGGTAAGCAGTGTTTGTTCTCCTGTGCGTATATCAATCTTATAAACATGACGCCAAGTATCGGTTTCTCTCATTCTTAAAAATGCACTGCGATCATCTACTAGCATTAAATCATTGTCGCCCCAACCATTGGCCGACACATCGGGATACCCAATATCTACCCAAGTATCTTCCTTTTCGGTATATATTTTTTTGAGTGTTTTTGTAGAGGGCACATAGCTCCAGATCCAAAGTGTATTTTGCAATCGGTTCATTTGTTGTATGAGCAAAAGGTCGTCGTTTACCCATTGCATACCTGGGATATAATGCGCTTTTGGATCTCCTTCTAATGGCACCCAATGGGTGTGGTTAGTAGTGAGATCGATAACCCCTACGCGCACTCCAGAGGGTGACTCACCTACCTTGGGATATTGCAAGGGGATGGGTTTGGAATAGATGCTATCGGTATTATTGATCATGTAAAAAACACCTGTACCGGTAGCATTGAGTTGCCAAAAGGCGAGTTTACTTCCCTTGGGATTAACTGAAAAACCATCTCTTAGCCCAAACTCTTCTTCATACACCCAGTCAAAAGTACCATTGATGATATCTCTACTACCGTCAAAAGTGAGTTGGGTTTGTTCTTGTGTTATGGCGTGCTCCTTATAAATGTTAAAATCGTGTACGTAATAGACATAGGCATTATCGGTGGCGAATTTGGCAAACATCAATGATGAGGGCCTCAGTGATGCTCCCAATTGGTTGAGTTTTTTGGTGTCCAAATCATAGACGTAGTAGTCTCCTTTGGTATTGCTACGCCAGACCCGGCTTGAATTAGTAAATAAGATAACGCGACTTCCATCGGGCGAGACGGTAAAACTCTCTATAGGTAGCTGCCCGTTTGGGGTTTGTAGATCTTTGGCAGCTACCCAAACTCGGCGCGCTTGAGTTTTGGCATTGTAATACACCAATTCGTCGGCATCATCTATAGTGGTAGAAGGTTCTATAATCACATAAGCATCACCATTTTCGATCCATCTAATGGCGCGCTCGTATTGTTGCTTAAATTCACCAGAGTACAATCGTTCTATCGATAGGAGTTTGTCAGAGCGCGCCTCACCCTGACCTTGAATACCATTAGTAAAAAGTACGCTTAGACATACGACAATTAAAACCTTGAATTTCATATTGGGCTACTTTGGTTGCTATTAGATAAGTGTTTGCTTTGTCGCCAAACGTTCCCAAAGGTTGTGAATCTTACAAGCTCGATTTTGCGATACGCCTAACACCTATCTAAATATAAACAACAAATACTATACTTCTCGTATTTTAATAGATCTAGCCCATCGGCCACCCAAACAGATGGGTCTTTATTAGCGATCAATCACAAAAAAAAGCAGCTATTTTTTTAAATAGCTGCTTTTTGGCGTTTAGACTCTTAGCCTTACCACCGTCTGTAAGGTTGCGGTAATAGGGCCTTAAAAACTACATCGTTTCTCCGACGTGTTTTTGGTAGAACTTCCATACCTCTTTGGCAACGTTGCGGCCTAATTCTAAACCAGCGACATTATCGGCTTGAATGTGGTAACCTCCTAATACTCGAGAAATACCAGCCATTTCGGCAGTTTCGGTAAAGGTTGGGAATTTTAAAGTAATCGTATCCCCCAGATGATCAGGTTCTGTCATGGCTCCAGCAACAAGAGTGGCTTCAGAACCAAATTCTTCACTGCCTGTCCATATCTTGAGCGCTTCGGCACAGCCTCCACTTATTGTACTATGACCAGAGGTATAACTTGGGAAAGGAGGGCACAAAAAGGTTTCTGGAGAATAAGGGCGCCACATGCTGCCGTCCATCTCTACGATACCTTTTCCTTCACCACCCCAGGCTTTGATTTTTTGTTTATCGTAATATTCGTGTACTAAGGCATAAGGTCTAGCATAGTCATAAAACATCTTAGAATCCCAAGAAGCAATAAATCCATCCATAGCCACGACTTGATTGTAGAAATACATTTTTACATCTTGGTCTAAGGTGTGATTATCTCTACGCGAAACATCCTGTGCAAATTTGAGCCAATGTCCTGCTTGTTGTACAGATTGCGGGCCATCTCGCATAAATTCTACGAGGGCTTTTTGGTAATCGGTAAGGTTTTCTTGCATTTCGATTACTTCCTGTACCTCTTTCTCTAGCTGCTCAGAACCAATCATAGGTGGTGGCCCAGGTCTAAATTGACTGCCTGATTTGAGCGCTATCGGAGTAACCTTATCCCAGAAAGGGGTAAGACAGGCTGGAGCAAATTTCCCTCCTTTTCCATCAGAGAAATATTTGGGTTGCCATCTGTTTGGATTGGTATTTTCATCAACAGAATTAACGGGTTGATAACCTGTATAATCAAAATATGGTTCTCCATTAGAACCCTCTTCTTCTCCGTATTGATTGGCTCCATCTCCACGTCTGGCATCAATAACAGCTTGTGCAGCAAGATTACCTACCCCGGCTGGCGTTGTAGGATCCATAGTATCATTTTCAGGATCTAGCCCTAGTTTGCGCATAAAATCGGCAAAGAGTTCCTTGTCTGAGTAATAGTACTCACTTAAAGCACGGTAAGCTGCATAGCTTATCGCTGTCTCTTTATTACTCAAGGTGTGCTGGTCACTAGGACGTCTATCGACACCTTCTAAATATACTGGAATTGCTTTTTCGTCATATCGGGACCAAGCATCAAAAATGGATACAAATATGAGCCCTAAATAGCGTGAGGTAATTGTTGGTCTAGGAGCAAAACGCTCGGTATCATTGGCCGTCCCTTGTAGGGCCATTTGCCCCCATTTGTAAGCGATATTATTTTCGCCAAGTGGCTCGTTGGCCTGTGTCGTCTCAGACGGCGCGGTCGTAGTGTTTTCCTTTTTACATGACAAAACAGCGAGACATAGTAAAAGGAGAAAAGTAAGTCTTTTCATAAATTGGTTTGATAGATTGATAATATGTTAACAGATTGCCAAAATATTAAAAAGATTTGAGAGTACCCTATGACTTTTGTCATAGATTTTATCTTCATAATCACGACCTTATAATAGACTATGGGCGATTTTAAATAAAAAAAACCACGTCTTCTAGAAACGCGGTTTAACGGGTATATTGTGCAATGGGTAGATCATTCAATACGTGTGTAGGTTTCGCCTTGTGAACGATTGCCATTGTCATCTATAGAAATTTGTTGGTATCCATTTTTATCTAAGATAAGCTCAAAGCGAAATACCTGCGTAGTATCAACTATTTTCATCATAGGGCCAGAGGCATACTCTAGTCGCTCCTCAAGAATACCATCTTTGACTGTATAGGTACCATAACCAAACCACTCGTTTGTATCTGTAGGGTCATTTCTGGTCCACATGACTCTTCCTTTACTATACATTTTTACTTGGCGATAGCCGTTTTCGTTTTCCAAGACTTCAGACACCACCTGATCTTCATAGAGCTGTTGGTTAACGAGTTCCCAAACGCCTTGTAGCGATTTGGCATTGTCCTTTTTTTCTATTCCATCACTTGTTATAAGTGTAGCGCCCATCAAATAAATACAAACGGTAATTAGTGTCTTCATAATCGGAGGTTTTTTTGTGGTTTGGGTTGAATATCAACACTATAAGTTACAAAAAAAATGATGATCATCATCAATTAGAAAAGTTAATCATTAGAGCGCAACAGCATCAATCAATTTTATATATTTGTGGCCTTAGAAACGGGTAGTAGCTTAGTCCGGTTAAAGTGCTGGTCTGGGGGACCAGAGATCGGAGGTTCGAATCCTCTCTACCCGACATAAAAAAGGCGCCTTTTGGCGCCTTTTTTATTTTTCTAAATCTGGTTATTTTTTTACAGCTTTCACTTCTGCTTCGGTCACCATTTGTTTTTGAGTGTTGCCCCAATTATTCATAATGTAGTTCATTACATCGGCTACCTCGTCATCGTAAAGTCCTAGATTGGACATTATGCCATTATAGGTCACTCCATTGACCATAATCTCACCCTGTTGACCGTATTTGACCACGGCAATAGCTTGGTCTCTTTTTTCTGGGGTTAACCAATTTGAGGATGCCAAAGGAGGGTAAGTACCAGCCACTCCTTCGCCTTTACCCAAATGACATTGTATACAATAGTCGGTATAGATTTCGGCGCCTCGAGCCATACTTTTTTCCAATTCGGATTGAATAGGAGTGTAGTGTGCTGTTGTAATCGTTGGGCTTTTGTTGGCGTGAAGCGCAAGCATAAAAAAGAAAGCGATAAACAGCCCATTACCATGGGTGTATAATTTAGAAGAAAGCATGTTATTTTTTTATCAATTTGAGTATTCCTTTTCCTTCGACCCCTACATAAATGTAACCATCATTACCCATAATGACATTGCGTACGCGTCCTACATCTTCTAGTAGTTTTTCTCTGGCTACTACTTGATCATTTTCTAAAAGAACGTGTTCGAGATATTGAAACTTGAGAGAGCCAATTAATAGATTGCCTTCCAAATGTTTATCCTGAGTACCACTCACAAAGGCCATACCACTTGGGGCAATAGAAGGAACCCAATAATATAGCGGTTGCTCCATACCTTCTTTGGCTGTGATATCAGTAAAGCTAGTACCACTATAGTTGATACCGTAAGAGATCACGGGCCATCCGTAGTTCTTCCCTTTTTCAGGGACGTTAATTTCATCTCCTCCTCTTGGTCCGTGTTCATGTATCCAGATTTGACCGGTTTGTGGATGTACAGCCATACCTTGAGGATTGCGATGCCCATAAGAAAAGATTGCTTCTCTAGCTCCAGTTTGACCCACAAAGGGATTGGATTCTGGGATACGACCGTCTGGATGAAGGCGGTAAATTTTTCCTCCATCTTTGGTGATGTCCTGAGGATTTTCGTCTCTGGCCCCGCGATCACCTATAGAAAAGTATAGCATCCCGTCCTTATCAAAGCGCACTCGTGATCCAAAATGGTGTCCTTTGCGTGTATTGGGACTTCCTTTGTAGAGCACCTTCTTTTCGACCAATGCATTATTTTTAAGCTTGGCACGCATAAGGGCTGTATGTGCCCCATCTCCCTCTCCTTCGGGTGAAGAGTAGGTAAAATAAATCCAACCGTTTGTCGCATACTCTGGATGTAGTCGCACATCCAAAAGCCCGCCCTGATTTCTGGTTACCACTTCGGGACCTCCAGAGATCGTTTGTTTTTGGCCATCTTTAAAATGATAAATGCTGCCATTTTTTTCGGTAATAATCATGCTGCCGTCAGGAAATTGATCAAAGCCCCAAGGGTTGATCAAATCGGGTACCACAACTTGGTAGGTATAATTGGTATTTGTGCTAAGTGGCACATCGTCTGTGCGATTTTCTTGCGCACAGGCAATGCCTACAAAAACCAGACATAACGTGGATAATACATTAAATTTCATACAGTAAATCTTTGTTAGAAAATTACTGAATTTTATTCAAACTTAGGTCCCTGTTTAGCTTTGATTTAGCAAATATATCATTCAAAGAAAAAAGCCGCCTACTATAAAATAGGTGGTTTGGCTTATAAAACAACAACGAGATCCTAAGGGCTTTTTAGCAAGCATTTGGCATTGCTTTCTGTTATTAAATGATCGTATTTCTTGATAACTTCTCTGTAAGTTAACCTATGAATATCCTACTTTTGTAACATCATTAATTGCAAGGCTTTTTAGTAGTTTTGCAGTAGCTAACAGCAATAGCATAATAATTATGGAAATTGAAAAAGTAAAATGCCTGATCATAGGATCCGGACCAGCAGGATATACCGCAGCAATATATGCAGCTCGAGCCAATATGGCACCTGTTTTATATCAAGGCACTCAGCCAGGAGGACAATTAACCACAACCAATGAGGTCGAGAATTTTCCGGGCTATCCAGATGGGGTAACAGGCCCTGAGATGATGATACAACTTCAGAAACAAGCCGAGCGTTTTGATACTGATGTTCGAGACGGTTGGGTAACCAAGGTGGATTTTTCGGGAGATGTACACAAGGTGTGGGTGAATGGAGAAAAAGAAATTCACTGCGATACGGTCATTATTTCTACTGGAGCTTCTGCTAAGTATTTGGGATTAGAATCTGAACAAAAATATTTAGAATTGGGTGGTGGGGTATCTGCCTGCGCCGTTTGTGACGGGTTCTTTTATAGAAACCAAGAAACCATCATCGTAGGGGCTGGTGACAGTGCTTGTGAAGAAGCACACTATTTGTCGAAGCTTTGTAAAAAAGTGACCATGTTGGTACGTCGTGATGAGTTTAGAGCCTCAAAAATTATGGCCGAACGCGTTAAGAATACCGAAAATATCGAGATTCTTTACAATACAGAGACTGTAGAAGTATTGGGTGACGGTGTAGGTGTAACTGGGGCTAGAGTTATTAATAACCAAACCAAAGAGG
Organism: Cytophagaceae bacterium; assembly: GCA_002712765.1. Lineage (GTDB taxonomy): Bacteria > Bacteroidota > Bacteroidia > Flavobacteriales > Flavobacteriaceae > Dokdonia. The sequence continues at coordinate 49,507 of PAUP01000019.1, forward strand.
AGTTTGACATTCCTGCTACTGGCTTTTTTGTAGCTATTGGGCACAAACCTAATACAGATATCTTTAAACCGTATTTGGATATGGATGAAACAGGCTATATTAAAAACGTACCCGGTCGTGCGTTGACCAATGTAGAAGGTGTGTTTGTATGTGGAGATGCCGCCGATCACGTATATAGACAAGCCGTGACTGCCGCAGGAACGGGTTGTATGGCTGCCTTGGATGCAGAGCGTTATCTCGCAGCCAAAGAGACTATGGTAACGGTCTAGAACCGCAAAGACCTTAGGACATGTACAAAAAAAATCGCCTTTAGATAAGAGGCGATTTTTTTTATGGGTGATGGTGTGATTATTGGGCTCTAAAAAATTGTGGGCTGTCATTATTTCTAGCTACCATAATCATGGGCTTGCTTGAGCTAGACAAAAGACTAATATGCCTTACATCACCTTGAGTTTGAAAGCCAGTCTGGCTAGCCGGAAGTACCGCCAAGGCATTATTGTTATAACGTAATACGCCACCCTTTAGGGCATCATAGCGTTCGGTTTCTACTTCGACATTGTAGAGGTTTCCTCCCAATAAAACTTCTTTTTGACCATTACCAGTGATATCGGCAAAGGCAAAGGATTGAATAGGTGCCAATTGTACGGCCAGGGGTAACGCCGAGATGGTAAAGCTGCCATCTCCATTATTTTGTAAAAATACACTGTCTAGACGGTCTGCTTTATAATGTAGGGCGCTTTGTAATTGCTCGCCATAAATATCTTCTAAGGTCGCATTGGCAAAAGAGCGATAATCTTCAAATTTGTCGGTGATAAAGGGCATTTGCTGTGAAGAACACTCTCTACCTCTTGCCGGCACCAAATTGCCTTTGTAAGTGCCGCTCAATACCACGTCATAGGTGCCATTACCATCAAAATCGTCACAAAAGATGTGAAATTCTTTGCCTTTGCCTGTTTTGAATTTGGTATTTAGACCAATATTTCCGGCAAAGTAATCCATATCTCCATCCTGATCAATATCGGCTTGCGCTAGTCCAAACCAAAGCCCTGTAGTATTATCGAGCGATGGGATATCCGCTTTCGCGAAAGCGCCATTGGTATTGGTAAATACTTCAATAGAAGACCACTCGCCCACGGTCATCAAATCGGGATCACCATCATTGTCATAATCGGTAAATAGGGCGGCAGCTACCATATGCCCGACAGCGACCTCAACGGCTTCAAAAATGCCATTATTGTTGATCAATAGATGCGATTTTGGAGCATAGGGGNATTTGTCAGGAATGATTCTCCCACCTACAAAAAGATCCATATCTCCATCTTGATCAATATCGGCGGTAATGACNCTTTGNCCGCTTATAGCGAGATNTGGAAGNTGGTTTTTAGTAGCTTTCGCGAAAGCGTTATTACCCTGATTGATGTATAAACGATCCTGATAATCGGGGTGNCCTTCTTCTANATGAGCCCCACCGCTCACGACATAGAGGTCCAAATCGTTATCATTGTCGGCGTCAAAAAACAGGGCCCCAGTATCTTCTCTAGCGGCATCCTGAGTCCAAGGTCCTGAGATCTTGCGATATTGACCCTGAGCGTTAGGGAGATATACAGCAGCGGCTTGTCCTGCAGCACCTCCAATAAATACCGCTTTATACCCACTGTCATTTAAAGTGGCTTCGGCTACAGCTGGCCCCACATTAGATTGGGAATGTGGGAGTAAAATCTGCTCTTTATAATCGTCAAAATTGTCTTCCTTGTGGGTGAAAGGTATGACAGCAGGGGCCTGTGTAAAGATTGTATTTTTTGTTTCTGCAAGGCTTGTTTTAGGCGCTTGGGCATCGGCATAGCGAAGGGTATGACCTTGATTGATATCGAGATTGGGATAGGTTTTTTGCTTGCCGTCAGGCCAGGTCACTGTAACCGTCGCTGCGTCTTGTGTTCCTAAACCAAAAACCATAGTAGGTGCTACCCCAGAGAGGTAACCTCTGGTGGTATAGAGTTCTTGCCACTGTTTTTGGGTAGGCGTTTGTACAGCCACTTTTGTGCCAATGGCTCTAGGATTTAAAGAGGTGCCTTAAAACTATAATGTTATAAAATTACCGCCAGCACCATTGGCGGCATGGCTGATATATAATGAGGCATTGCTGTCCATATTATTGGTCACAAAATCCAAATCGCCATCGTTATCAAAATCGGCAGTGGCCATACCATTAGAGTTGTACATACTGGGAGCTGCCCACTTTCCAGACATTTTTTCAAAAGCGAGCCCATCTTTGTTTTTGTAAAAGACATTTTCAGAAATATCACTAGGAACGATGGCCAATAAATCTTCTAAGACTACCTGCTTTGAGTTTTGATTCTTTTCTTTGACCTCTTTGTTGAGGTCGCGGTACATAAAGTTTTCTTTAATCCCGTTAGAGATAAACACATCCTTATACCCATCGTGATCCATGTCAAAAAATAGTGGTGCCCAGCTCCAATCGGTTTTGGCGATGCCAGATAATTGGGCCACTTCGCTAAAAGAGTTGTTGCCATTATTGATTTGCAGGGTATTAAACATATATTGATGCTGGTATCCATTGGCGGTTAAGGCTCTAAACCGATCAACATCCATAGATTTCATAAAGGCTTTAGAGCGATAATGGTCTTCGCTAGCCATATCGACCACAAAGAGATCCAATAGCCCGTCGTTATTCATATCGACCATTTCGTTACCCATACTATTAAAAGAGATATGATCAAAATAGCTTTGGGCCTGGTCTACAAAAGTACCATCACCTTGATTGATCTCTAAGAGATCGGGCTCTTCAAAGTCACTACTAATATAAATGTCTGGATAACCGTCTTGATTGATATCTCCCACAGCTATCCCATGCCTAAAACCAAAATTGACCAAGCCACTTTCTTTGGAGGCGTCAACAAAGCGACCCTTTTCATTTTTAAAGAAGACATCGGTTTGAATCTTACCCGCTTTGATAGCATCCATATGCGCTTTTAAAGAAGTTGCCGCCGTGCGCTGGCTCGGGTGATTTAAAAGATACATATCGAGATCGCCGTCAAGGTCATAATCAAAAAAGCTGGCCTGGACAGAATGTTCGGTTCTTGCCAAGCCATATTGAGCAGCAGCTTCTGTAAAGGTATTGTCCTGATTATTGATATAGAGACGATTGGTTCTTTGGGTAACATCTTTAGAAGGCCCCGATCTGCACACATAAATATCTAACCATCCGTCTGTATTGACATCTACCATGGTTACCCCAGTGCTCCAGCCTTCATAAGCGGCAATGCCAGAACTACCTGAAATGTCCTTAAATTGTAGTTGGCCTTGATTTAGGTATAATTTGTCATTAGAACTATTGCCCGCAAAATAAATATCATCTAAGCCATCATTGTTAATATCTCCTACCGCCACCCCAGATCCATTGTAGAGAAATTCGTAATTAAAATAATTCTCATCATAGGTTTCTTCGACGGTATTGACAAAGCGCAAGTTGGTTTGAGCAGGATCGGCAAGGGTAAAAAGTGATTGCTGGTCTTTTTTAGTTTCTTTGGGCTTGTCTGTACTCGACTCTGATGTACAACCTAAAATTAGAGATGTAAGTGCGACTAGGATGAATATTTGGATTCTCATTAAGGGATGTCTTTAGTGCACCAAAATAAGAAAAAAAAGGCCAACCCTAAGGTTGACCTTGACGCGAAAATCAAGAGCGGTGATTTCACGAATTTTGATTGGTATGTCGATGGCTTATTTAGATTAGTCTTTAGACGATACGCTACCTCCAGACATGCTTTTCTTGGGCTTATCCACTTCTTCGGGATTGCCCCAGTAGTCAATATCTCCCCCGCTAGAGGCGCGCGCCTTTAGGCGGTCTGTCACATATACATCAATAGCACCTCCGCTAGAAGCGTTAGCGTCAGCATATTTGGCGCGCAAATCTTGAGCATTAATAGTGCCTCCACTAGATACGTCAACTTCTAAAGATTCGGTGCTTCCAGATAGTTTAACAGAGCCTCCGCTGCTTACATCGGTATCTATATTGCGTACTACAGCATCGGTTTTGATATAACCGCCACTAGACACATCTATAGCCAAACGTTCTCCTTTTAAAGTATGACTCGTTAATAAATGAGCTCCAGAACTCGCTTTAATTTCGGAGAGATTTTCAATATAAGTGACAAAGACCTTTTTTGAAGTGGCGCGTCCTATATTGTTTTCGCAATAGATTTTGAGGGTGTTGTTTTTGACATAAATTTCTGCCGCATCTACCAAATTTTCATCGGCCTCTAGGCGCACCGATATATCATCTCCTTTTTCTAAGATCACTTCCCAGCCATTGGCTGCATGAATACGGTCAAAATCGTTGCTAATATTTAGATTTTCTTCGACCACATTGCCATTCCCTCTAATTTGACCCATATTAAAGTCAATCGCACAGGAAGTAAATAAAAGCGCTGCGAGTAGTGATATGATTATTTTGATTAGTGAGCTCATAATGGTTGTTTTTTGATTGTTGGTATTTGCTGTTTGTTATTCTGGGTGTAAAGTTGCGCCTTTATACGCTTTCGCGAAAGCATAACTTGCTGAAATGTAATTTTATACGACTGAACTGTAGTTCGTTTTATTCACGAATGGCTTCTTCTACCTTTTGACCATTTTCTATCACGTGAAACTTTGTAATACGACCTTGGGCATCACGGATAAATTCAAAGGTTAGCGGTGCTTTGGGATGGGTAAACCGATTTGCAGTTAACCCCTGCAATGTAGTTTGAAACGTCCCTGCGTCTATATAGAGTTGCTCGTTCTTAACCGATACCAATACCTTACCAGATTGAGGAGCCATATAGGCGCCTGTAAATTCTTCGAGCGCAGTAACAGCGTGGGTAATCGTGGTTTTTTGGATAGAAGGAGTCTGGTGATCAAAGCTTAGTACTCGCTTAATTTTCCAACCCTCGGATGTTTTGATCCAGAGATGGGTAAATTTGGCCGTACTGGTTTTATACAAAGGTTTCTCTACTTCTTTTATATAGAACTCATGCACTCCGCGTTGAATTACTCCATAAAGAAGATGACCATCATATAAAGGGAAAAACTCATTAAATTCAGGCACGAGCTTTCGAATTGGCTTTTTATTCGTTTCACACATATTCTTCATAAAACTGCTGATAAATTGGGCCTTGCCAGTATCAACACCTCCCTGATCGTGATAAAATTCGAAATCAGTATGTAGCACCTTTTCTTGAGCGCTCTCATCGCATTGGTTAAATCCTTTGTCAAATAGTAGACTGTCTAAGGCGAGTATTTTTTGATTAATAGTATCGGCAGTATCTTGCTGCCCAACTGCTATAGTGGGCAACAAGCATACTGAGATACCGAGTAAAGCAATGCTTTTTAAGATAGTATTCATGTTGATTGGTTGATTATTTGATTGATTGATGTTAGTTTAAATACTATCGTTTATAGACTGCCTTACCGAGTCAACTGGAGTTGTGGTGTTGGTCTCTTCATCACGTTCCCAGTCTGGAATGTCACTATTATTTTCATACGAGCGATATTCCCAATCGTTATCGTCATAACTATTGCGCTCGCTTCTTTGACGTTTTCTGCGATCTCTGTCTCTGCGCTTATCTTCAGGACAATCCAAACAACGCAGGTAATTATCTTCGACACCTAAGAATTTTTCTTCATCACCATTATCCAGAATATCTCTGTAGTAACTATCATTGCGGTGATAGGTATAGGTGTTGTCATCAGCATAGAGTACGCTGCCTTCTGGTAGGTACACAATAACGCGTACTTCCTTATCTGTAAACCTGGTCTCCCCAGAAGAGGTAAAAAAGCCATCGAGTAACAATGTGTTTTCTACTAATTCAAATCCGTATTCGATGGTTTTGGCACGGTCTTTTGCTATTTGAAAAGAAGGGCCGTTAGCTCTCTTTTCGATTTGAACATAGGCCTTATTGTCTTTTGTGCTACGCACAATTAGTCTCACATTTCTCGACACCGAAGACCGCACATCATTGTTAACGATTTCTCTTCTGATATAATTATCAGAACGTCTCAACGGAAAATCATAGTCATCACTCCCTCGCATACGCAGAGTGAGCGTATCGGTTGGGGTAATGGCCAATTCTTGTTTAGAAACATCTTTTCCAGTATTCGAATAAGCTACAAACTGATTGACGGTAAGTACGCCCAAGGCAATAGTTGCTACCAGCCATAATCCAAAGAGTCCAAGCTTTGCCGATGTTGGCATTGATTTTAAATTGGTAGACAAGATTTTCATCCCTAAATAGAAAATGAAGAAAAAGGGTATACCAAAGGCAAATAAGGCCAATAAAAGCACTAACCAAATAGGAGCAGAGGTAGCATTGATGAGCTCGGGTATGGTGGTAAAGCCTGGGTTAAATAAATCAACAGCACCCATAGTCACAAAAGTGATCAATAGCGATAATACGGTGGCAGCTCCTACGATAATTAATACGACTCCAAAGATTTTGGCGAGTACTTTAAGAAAAAACATAATCACCTTGCCAATGCTTTTAAAAAAGCGTCGGGCACCGCTTTGGGCCTGAGTATTTATTTTTTGATAATCTACATTTTTGACGGCATCAGACACATTTTCAAATCCTTCTTTTACTTTTTCTTGGATATTGTCAATGTTAACCTGCTTTCCCTTCATAAAGAGTTTATCGGCTGTAGTGGTTGCTTCTGGTATGAGAATCCAAAGGATGATATAGATGACAATGGGAGAACCAAAGCCAAGTACAACCAAGGCAATCCATGACAACCTTATCCATAAAGGATCTACATTTAGGTAGTGTCCAAAACCACTAGAAACCCCACCTATATAAGCATTATCTGTATCTCTAAACAATTTGCGTTGAGACGTAGAGCTCGTGCGCTGGGTGTTTTTGTTGGAAGCAGGTGGTGCATCTTCAAAGATATCATCGTCTACTCTGTAATCTTCGGGTTGCCCCATAATAGCAATGACCTCATCGAGTTCTTTGGTGCCAATCACCTGACGTGCATCTTTAATTTTGTCACTAAAGAGTTCGGAAATACGGGCTTCGATATCGGCAATAATTTCATCTTCGCCTTGCACACCTTCAAATGAACGTTTGATGGCAGCGAGGTATCGTTGTAATTTGGCGTATGCGTCTTCGTCTATATGGAAAAAGACCCCGGCTAAATTTATATTGACTGTCTTGTTCATTTTTTTGCGGTTTTAGAGGAGGTTACTACCGTCACTGCCGACTGTAGTTCATCCCATGTGGTTGTAAGTTCTTTTAAAAAAATCTTTCCGGTTTCTGTCAAACCGTAATACTTACGTGGCGGACCACTGGTCGATTCTTCCCAGCGGTAGTTGAGTAAGCCAGCGTTTTTGAGTCGCGTAAGTAGCGGGTATATGGTACCCTCTACAACCAGCAACTTGGCGTCTTTTAAAGTGTCAAGAATTTCTGCAACATATGCGTCTTCGTCTTTTAAGACCGAGAGTATGCAGTATTCTAACACGCCTTTACGCATCTGTGCTTTGGTGTTTTCAATCTTCATAGATTTCCATTTTTAACGTGCATTAAACTGTTGTTTTTGATTGATGAATGATATTCCCTAAACTGTTATTGCTGTGCTGTAAAGCAGCTGCAATACAATGTTGGGAGGCGATACGCTCTATGGTGATGAGCCATGTCAAGGCGTATCAAAGTACTATGTCGTCGTTGGTCTTGTCACTATCATTTTTAGTGTTTGCAGACGCAGTGGTTTGTGTTGAATTATCTGAAGCCTGCCCAGCGGTTTGAGCGGGCTCTTCTGTAGTGGTTTGATGTATTTCGTCTACAGCATTATCTGTGATAAAACGAATGGTGAGTGGATAACTGTACGATTCGCCCTTAGAGGCCTTTATCGCTGCCGAAATTACTGTCACAATTTCAAAGAGGGTTAGTCCTATGGCTAGCGTACCGCTTACAATTAGAGCGATAAGTAACCCACTCAATCCAGAGGCATCACCATTGGCATGTAGATGATCACTCCAATATATATGCGTGCTACCATCGTATTTAATGGCTTGATACACCACAAAAGGAATGGTAATTACCGCGATAATGATGAGATATAAAAGCATACTCAATTGAAAATTAATAGCCTCTCGGCTATTTTTATCTATATATGCAGACTTACTCTTTTGAGCACTCCATAATACCAGGGGTGCAATAAAATTCCCAAAAGGAAAAAACCATTTGCTAAAAGTCGATAAATGAATAAACGTACTAACGTTTTTTTGGTGATTGGTGATTGTAGCTTCCATAAACTATTAATGTCTTATACAAAGATAAGTCTTAAAAAAGGTATTATGTTACGCATAGTACTAAATATTAACAAATTTTTAACAATTTTAAGGTCTTCATACATTGACGTATTAATGATTACTTTTACATAAAATGAAAGTGATGTCCCTTCCCAGTCCTAGAAAGTTTAATCTATTTACGCTGTTCCAGTTACCCTCGGTTTGGTTAACTGGGGTACGGGTAAAAGCGATAAGTGAGCAATCCTGTAGTGTGACGGTCAAACACAGATGGATAAATCAAAATCCATTCAAGAGCCTTTTTTGGGCTGTACAAGGTATGGCTGCCGAACTTGCCACAGGTGCCTTGGTGATTGCTCATATCAAACAAAACAATCAGAAAATGGCTATGCTGGTTGTTCAAAATAGAGCAACGTTTACAAAAAAAGCAACCGGTCGTATTCATTTTGTATGTCATGACGGTCAAAAAATTAAAGAAACCATCGCTGCTGCTATAGCCGATGGCCAAGGCCATAGTTGTTGGATGAAGGCAGTAGGAACAAATGCAGATGGGGTTGTCGTCTCTACCTTTGAATTTGAATGGAGCATAAAATTGCGACAAAAGACTGCCTAAGGATAATTTTTCATACCAAATTACCCCAAAATAGTTGTTACCTTCGTATCTCGTAATACTATACTTATGAATTACATACTCTTTGATGGGACTGCTCGCAATCAATTGCTTCCCTTTACCTATACACGCCCTGTAGCCGATATAAGAATAGGGATATTGACCATACGTGAAAAATGGGAAGCCCATCTCCAAACCACAACATCTACCGTTACCGAAGATTATTTGGAAGCGCAATGGCCCATGGTAGAGTTTGCCGATAATGTAATGATTAACGCCTCTTATTTACCTACACACAATCTGGTAAAAATTGTAAAAGGCCTAGGTCCTAATCAGGCTATTTTTGATGGAGAAGAGGTTATCGCTTTCTATATACAAGAAGATGCCGAAGTTAATTTTGAGACCTACGATATTATTGAATACACTTTTAAAGATCTTTTTAGAGTAGCTCAAACCTGGGATATTTTTTCAAAAAATCACAGAGCCATCACCGAAGATTATGCCCTGCTTACCCAAGATCGAAATTCTCAACCTATCCCGGAGCAGGTAATTGCCATTAATGCCTCACAAATATTTATTGAAGACGGGGCAGTCTTGCCATATTGTTCACTCAATGCGAGTGAAGGTCCTATATATATAGGAAAGAATGCCCATATCATGGAAGGGGCATTGATAAGGGGGCCATTTGCACTCTGTGAAGAAGCCACTGTGAAAATGGGTGCCAAAATTTACGGAGGTACCACCATCGGACCACATTCAAAAGTTGGGGGAGAGGTAAATAATGCTGTCATTTTTGGTTATTCTAACAAAGGTCACGACGGTTTTATAGGCAACACCGTTATCGGAGAGTGGTGCAATCTAGGTGCCGACACCAATACCTCTAATCTCAAAAACAACTATGCCGAGGTACGCTTGTGGGATTACCAGAGTGAGGGATTTGCCCGTACAGGGTTACAGTTTTGTGGCCTGATGATGGGCGATCACAGCAAATGTGGTATCAACACTATGTTTAATACTGGAACTGTGGTAGGAGTGAGCGCTAATATTTTTGGTAGCGGTTTCCCGCGAAATTTTATTCCGAGTTTTAGTTGGGGGGGTAGTGCAGGGCTCACGACCTATAAAACAGCGAAAGCCTTTGAAGTTGCCAAAGTGGTAATGGCGCGTCGCAAGATCACCTTTGATAAGACCACCGAAGCTATTTTACAACAGGTATTTGAAGACACGGCCACTTACCGCCGCGATTAGTTACCCTACAGATTGCTTAAAGGCACTGCCAATAATCAAAAGAAATGCAATTAAAATCCCAAAGACTTTAATTAAAGTGATCAGGTCTTTTTTGAATTGGGCTTTACGCACTCTGTTGCGAATGATCAGCAAGTGATCATAATCGGTCTCGGGTGTAGGCCTATCTCCTGGTGTTGTCTTGGCTATTCTCTTTACAAATTCCTTCCTATAGACTTTATAGCCTTTGAGCTGAGCTCTTCTAAAGGCAAGTTGTTTGGTAACAGAAGCGGCATGACTCATAGCAAATAGGTGTTGGTGCCTATTATACGTCGCAAATCATCATAGGTCGTTACATGACTGTTAGTGGGTAACTCGACATTTAGCTATAGGAAATCACCTGATTTTATGTAGGTCAATTATTTTACTTCCTTCGTTTTTTTGACATGCTTAAGCACCAAGAAATTTTGTGCATTCGGAGAAAATCCAGATATCGTTTTTCGCGTAAAGCGCACAATTTCATCATAATATAGCGGGATGATAGGTGCGTTAGATATGATGAGAGAATCCATTTTTGTATATAACTTTTTGCGCTCGTTAATATCGGTGATAGATAGGCTTTGCTCATACATTTGATCAAAGGTGTCATCTTTAAAATGGGTGTAGTTAGGGCCGTTTGGTGTAAAGTTTTTACTGTAAAACAGGCTGAGGTAATTCTCGGCATCTGGATAGTCTGCAATCCAGCTTGCGCGAAAACTATCTAGCTCACCACTACTTTTCATTTGTCTTAGGGTAGAGGGTGGCATCACTTCAATTTTGACAGTAAGCCCCGCTTTTTGAAGCTCTCGCTGAATGTATTCACAGATATCCTGATATTGACTATTGGTGCCTATGGTAATTCTTGGATCGGTATCCCCCGTAGTAGCTATATATTCTTTGACAAGTGCCTTTGCCTGTTCGGGGCGATAGGTATACCCCTCTATTTGCGCATAACCCGGCAGGCCTTTGGGAATAAATCCATGTATGGCGGCTTCGCCTATACCGTTGCGCAGGTATCGTATCATTTTTGAGCGATCAAAACCATAGTTGATCGCTTTTCGCAAAAGCTGTGATTGTACTTCTGGGGTGTCGCTCTCGAGAAAAAAACCGATATACTCTGTGTTGAGATGCGGATTTTTAACCAGGTTAACGGTGGCTTGATACTTTTCGCGCAAGCGACCAGAAGGGGTGAGTAGTTCGTCTTTATAAGAAGGATCTAGACTATTTAAAAAGTCGATATTGCCTTGAGCAAATTGTAAAAACTCGCTTTGTTTATCGGGGAGAAATGTGATAGCTACTGCCTCTAAATAGGGGAGTCTAGTACCCGTACTATCTCTCTCATGATAATTGGGGTTTTTACGAAACACCAATTTGACCCCTTCTTCCCATCGTTTAAATTGAAACGGACCTGTACCTATAGGATGCGACCTGAAATCATTTCCGTAATAAGAAACGATTTCGCGTGGAACCACCGCGCAATATCGCATACTTAGCAATCCTAAAAAGGCCGGAAAAGGTTGGTGAAGCGTAATAACAAATGTAGTGTCGTTAATCGCTTGATATTCTTTAACATTGCCCAACACCCAGCTACCAGGGGAGGCTATTTTAGGATCTCTTAAGCGATCAAATGAATAAACAAAATCTGAGGCGGTCACCACTCTAGTACTGTCTGGATTTAGAAATTGTTGGTGTTTGTGGAAAAACACGTCTTCTCTTAATTTAAATTGATAGCGAAGACCGTCTTCTGATACCGTCCAAGAAGTCGCTATATCCGGAACAACATCCAAATTGTCATCTAGTTGTACCAAGCCATTAAACAACTGATTAACAGGCCAAATAATGGATGGATTTCTGGCAAATGCTGGATCTAAGGTAGAAATTTGATACTGTTCATTATATCTAAAAACCAAGTGGTCTTTGTTATCGTTGGCATTACTCTTACACCCAAACTGAATTACAATGGATAGGGCGATCAATAAAATATAGGCGTAACGGGAGTCTGTCTTGTTCAATTTTACAAAGCCAATAATTGTGAGTATCTTTGCACACCTTTTTTAAAAAGGGTTGTACACAAAGATACGCAATGCACACAAGAAATAAAGTTGCCTTTTATACCCTGGGCTGTAAGCTCAATTTTTCTGAAACTTCGACTATTGCTAGGGGTTTTAAGGAAGAGGGTTTTGAGCGCGTCGATTTCGCTGAGCCTGCCGATATCTATGTGATCAATACCTGTAGCGTAACCGAAAATGCCGACAAGCGCTTTAAGACGATCGTTAGGCAATCGCAAAAGGCAAACCCCGAAGCTATTGTTATTGGTATAGGGTGTTATGCGCAGCTACAGCCCGAAGAGCTCGCCGCTGTAGATGGTGTAGACTTGGTTTTGGGGGCCACCGAAAAATTTAATGTAACGAGTTATATCAACGAATTACTGCAACAGCCCGATAGAGCAACGACAGGAGGTCAAATACACAGTTGTGATATAGAAGCAGCCGATTTTTATGTGGGTTCTTATTCTATCGGAGATCGCACCAGAGCCTTTCTCAAAGTACAAGATGGCTGTGATTATAAATGTACCTATTGTACCATCCCGCTGGCACGTGGAATTTCGCGTAGTGATACCTTGACCAATGTGCTCAAAAATGCAGCAGAGATTGCGGCCAAAGGCATTCGAGAAATTGTATTGACAGGAGTAAATATTGGCGATTATGGCAAAGGGGAATTTGGTAATAAGAAGCACGAAAACACCTTTTTAGAGTTAGTCCAGGCCTTAGATCAAGTACCTGGGATAGATCGCTTGCGTATTTCGTCTATAGAGCCCAATTTACTTAAAAATGAAACCATCGACCTGGTGGCTCAGTCTCGCGCTTTTGTACCGCATTTCCACATCCCTTTGCAAAGCGGTAGTAATGAGGTATTGGCTAAGATGAAACGTCGCTATAGACGTGAACTATACGTAGACCGAGTACAAAAAATAAAGCAAGTGATGCCAGAGGCTTGTATTGGGGTAGATGTTATTGTAGGTTTTCCTGGTGAAACAGAAGCACACTTTTTGGAGACCTATAATTTCTTGAATGATTTGGATATTTCTTATTTGCACGTATTTACCTATTCTGAACGTGCCAATACTGAAGCGGCCATCATGGAGGGAGTCGTACCAAAGAAGATGAGATCCAAACGCAGTAAAATGCTACGTGGATTATCGGTAAAGAAACGTCGTGCTTTCTATGAATCTCAACTTGGTAAAGAAAAACAAGTCTTGTTTGAAGGCGAGAATAAAGAAGGTTACATTCACGGCTTTACAGAGAATTATGTTAAAGTAAAAGCGCCATGGAACCCTGAGCTGGTCAATACTACACATCAGGTGCATTTAACCCATATCGATGTCGATGGGTTGGTGCGATTTGATTTTGTACCTCTCACTGTTGCCCAATAGAAAGACTCTATAATATTAAAAGCCACTCCTAAGAGTGGCTTTTCTTGTTTAGCATTAGCCTGTGAATTTAGATATTAATTCCTACGGGAAGTAATTTCTTGTACTTACGTCTGTTTGATCTCATAAACTTAGCGACCTCTGGTGAGGTAGGAACTAAACTGATGTTACGATCTTCGACTTCGTTAAAAACGGCAACAATAAAATCATTCATGTGATTTTCTGTACCTTCGGGCATCACAATTTTGGTTAGGAAGATTTTTCTCTCCTGAGACGAGTATTCCATTTTGGCTAACTTTCCATCGATTGTTGCCTCAAATTGTCTCAAGAATTCATTGTCTGTCAATTCGATTCCGGTCATTGCTTCCATAAATTTCAAAATATATTAGGGTATTAAAGTATATTAAGCGGTGATCAAAATTCTCTTATAATTTAGGGAGGGAACGCAATTGCGTTAAAAATTTTACTGAAAACATGAGAATTTCTTATTAAGATGTTGCAAATGTACAAAAAAATACCGAAATAGACAGCTGTATAATCGTTAAACCCTTAGAACTAAACACATGACGCATCTCTACCTGATGCCCGGCATGGCTGCCAATCCATCCATATTTGAATATATAGCATTACCGCCCGAAAAATATACCATACACCTTCTAGAATGGATCATTCCGGAGGCGCAAGAATCCCTCGCTTCCTATGCCCAGCGTATGGCCCAAAAAGTGACCCATGAAAACAGTGTCTTATTAGGAGTGAGTTTTGGTGGGGTCTTAGTACAAGAGATGGCACAATTTCTAACACTGCGCAAATTAATCATCGTAAGCAGTGTTAAAACCAAAGACGAGTTGCCTAGACGAATGAAGCTTTCGCGAAAGCTAAAACTCTACAAACTCATCCCCACCCGATTGATTGAAGATGTGGATACCTTAGCCAAATATGCCTTTGGAGAATCGATTAAAAATAGGGTGGCGCTATATCAAAAATACCTATCGATGAACGACAAACGGTATTTGAGTTGGGCCATAAAAGAAATGGTGTGTTGGGACCAGCAGACCGCCCCAGACGGCATCATACACATACATGGAGATGCAGATCCTGTTTTTCCGATACGGTATATAAAGAACCCATTAGTTATTAAGGGAGGGACCCATATTATGGTGATAACTCGTGCCAAATGGTTTAACAAAAATCTTCCAGAACTAATTGAAAATGATTACCTTGATTCTAAATGAAGTAGCTTATGAAAACGATACAAAAATTAGGTTTAAGTCTTGCAGTTGTGATAGTTGCGGGCTTTATTATTAATGCAACACAAGCCCCTGTGAGCAACCAGCAAGAGCGTGGCAATCTGACCCCTGACGAATCTTACAGCGGTTCAAAAAAAATGCTAAACGACTATAACGTTTATGCCTTACCCATGCCAGAAGGGCTCAATTTTGCAGGAGAAGCGGTACCCGTCTCCAATCCGGATATTAGAGAACGCATGGATAGAGAACTATTGGTCAATACCTATTGGCAATCTAATGCCTTATTGCTCTTTAAACGCGCCAACAAGTATTTTCCAATAATAGAACCCATATTACAAGAAGAAGGTGTTCCCGACGATTTAAAATACCTAGCAGTGATTGAAAGTGGCCTGACGCAGGCGGTCTCTCCTGCAAGGGCAACAGGGTTCTGGCAAATATTAAAAGGTACTGCCAGAGAGTACGGTCTGGAGGTTAATGACAATGTAGATGAGCGCTATCACATCGAAAAAGCGACACGCGTAGCCTGCGAATATTTAAAAAAATCAAAAGAGCGTTTTGGGAGTTGGACTGCAGCAGCAGCGGCATATAATGCTGGCAATGCTGGGGTGTCTAGAAGGATGAAAAGTCAAAATGTAGACGATTACTACGATTTGCTCTTGGGTGAAGAAACCGGACGTTATGTCTTTAGAATTATTGCCCTAAAAGAAATTATGAAGCACCCCGCCAAGTATGGTTTTAATTTTACCCAAGACGATTTGTATGCCCCTATAGAAACGTATAAAGTAGGGGTGGACACGGCCGTGACCGATTTTGTAAAATTTGCTGAGGGCTATGGGCTTAATTATAAAATTTTAAAGATTCACAACCCTTGGTTACGAGAACCACATTTGAATAACAAATCGCGAAAGCAATACTATATAGACATCCCTAAAGAGGGTACTTATACTTTAGGTAATTAGAATTTGAAGCCCTTAAAGCAGTAGCGGGAAGCGAGTGTTAA
>PAUP01000020.1 GCA_002712765.1 Cytophagaceae bacterium
AAATGTCTTTCAAATTCTTACTTTTAATTTTTACCAAAACTACCATTATGAACGCAACTGTTATCATCTCTCTCATCATTATAGGATTATTAGCTGGCCTACTTAGTGGTGTTATGGGTGTAGGAGGAGGAGTGATTATGATTCCTTTAATGATTTTCTTTTTAGGTTTTTCCCAACACGAGGCTCAAGGCACTAGTCTTGCCGTCTTAGCGGTTCCGGTTACTATGCTTGCTGCTTACGCCTATTATCAAGAAGGTTTTGTCAATTGGCGCTATGCTGGGGTGATAGCGGTCTTTTTTGTAATAGGCGGCTTCTTTGGCTCTAAAATCGCTATCAGTGTAGATCAGCGGATGCTCAAACGAGTATTTGCTATTATCTTGATTATTATAGCCGTAAAAATGCTAGTCGAAAACTCCCTTAGTACGAAGCTACAGGAGTGAGATTGAGTTTGGATTCGTGAAAGAGCAGTTGGGTAATATTATCCTTTAATAGCTTGTGGTTTTCTTCAAAGGCAGTTTCCATAGAGTCGCCCATTCGGTTTGCAATACGACGTTGGATATTAATAATTTCTTTCTTTGAATTAAGAGTAAAAACCAATGGCAAACCTAAGGAGTGTTTTAGATTTCTAATGATGTGTACATTGGTGTTTTCGGCCTCATCTACATAGAGCACCTTGATGTTTCTGTGAAAATCTCTAGTAGCCTTACGCACGGTTTTATAATCATCCCAGAATAGGACTACAATGTCAATGTCTTTACCGTATTGTTTGGCCAGATCATTCAAGGCAGGTAATTCGCCTTTACTAGGGATACACCAAGCCGAAAAGGTGAGTAAGACAATTGGTTTTTCAAAGTCGGAGAAGTTTTTTTGGTTTTTGCTGAGGTTTCTCGCTTGAAAATCGTTCATATAGGTGCCCTTGAGCGCAGTTTCAACAAAGGCCTTAAAGAGTAACTCGACTTTATCTTGTTGTTTATTACGTATGGCTTCTTCGGCCTCTTGTATATACTTAGGCAGATAAACATCCAAAGACTCAGAGAAGAAAATCTTATTAGATTGTCCCTGTGCCGCGGCGGTTATTAATAAAAGAAGGAATAGTAATTTTTTTGCCATAAGCATAAAAGCTATACCACAAACATAGTATAGCTTTTTAGCATGAAAAAATATTTTCGCTCAAGAGGAGATAAATTGGGTCGATTGACACAATTAGGGGGCTAAGAAGAGCTGATTTATGGCCTAAATATCGCTTTATCAAAGCGTTAAAGCCCGTTGTCTGCGCAAGTTATTGACTGCTGTCAAGCCCTATCTCCTAAATCCTCCACGTCCTTTTCGGCCACCACCGTATTGTTGTTTGGGTTGACTGCCAGCCCGTTTCATATTGGTTTCCATCATCTTAATTTGATCGGCCAACATATTGTGCTTGTCATGCTTTTTGGCTTCACGCAAAAGTTGTTCGGCTTCGCGCTTCCTATTTTTGGTCATGGCAATACCCGCAAGATTAATTTTGGCCATAGCCAAATCGGCGCTCATAGAAAGCCCTAAATCAATAGCTTTTCTAAAGTGCTTTCCTGCTAGATTCATATCTGTTTGGGCCACCATTAATCCTTGTAGGTAATAGTAATATCCCTGTTGCTTTTTGACCAAAGCTGCCTTAGGGTCTTTTATTTTGGCCAACCATTTCTGGGCACCGGGAAAATCTTGTTTTCTCAATCTGAGAAATGCTAGGATGATAATTTCATTTTTAAAATAAAGAAGTACAAATATGGCGGCAAGGAGGATAAGCATGATGCCGTTACCAATTTCATTTTCTATAAACTGCCATACAGCTGTGGCTATTGAAGCTATGGCAAGAACCAGTTTAATATTCTTATTGAACATATTATAATAGGGTATAGGTAGTCGTTGATTCTAGTTTGGTTGGAATGGTTTGCCCGGGTAACTGTGGTGTAGAGGCATCACCAGCGGCAAAGGTTTTTACCTCCATAGTTTTAGGAAAACCATTAGGTAGCGCACTTAAGGTGGTTTGTTGTGATCCTGTAAGCACCATCTGAATTTGCGGATTAGTTAGATCCATCTCTATGGTAGCGTCACCGCTTATTGCAATGGCATTATCAGATACATTATTTAATGTCCAGGTGTTTTTGGCATTTACATTTCCTTTTCCAATAAAGGCATTATTCCAAGTACCGCCTTCTACTACAGAAGCATCCGGATAATTAAAGGTCATTTGCTCAAAGCTTTTTGCCAAAGAATCTGCACTCCACTCTTGCTCTAATTCCTTCTTCATTTGAGCCACCATAGCGGGATCTTCTAGGCCTAGATTGGATACCATTCCATTAATAATAGCATCGGCCTCTTTGATGTTTACAATTTCTCCTGTGGGTTTCATTTCAATATATACGGCCTGATGCAGCATTCCTTGAAATATTTTAGACTCTGCGCTCTCTGTGGTTTCTTCACGATCGGTATCGATCTCCATTAAGGTGCCTAATTGCGGAGAAGACATTTTTAAAGCAAATTTTTGAAAGGTCATTTCTAGGGTGGTCAAGGTATCAGTAACAGCAGTCACTGTAAAGCGCATAGTGCCACTCAAATCATTGATGATAATTTGTGTCATCCCAGGAATTTCTTGAGTAATGGTTTGCTTTGCGGTTTGAGCTACCGTAAAGGTTTCGCCTACTTCTAAATTGTATCTCAAATTGGTTTGAGCTACACTCCATTGGGTAAAGAGAAAAAGAGCGATAAGTTGGAGCGATCTTTGAAACATGAATTGTTTTTTAAATTGGCCAACAAAGGTACTAAAAAGGATAATAAAATATTTGAATTAAGCACTTGGAGAAGTAAAAAGTTGTTGTATATTTGCACCCGGCTTTTAAAGCAGGAATCAAATAAGATAATTTGTAGACCTTAACTGGTCAAAAAGAAGATACACAATGAGTAAAAGAACGTTTCAACCGTCAAAGAGAAAAAGAAGAAATAAGCACGGATTCAGAGAGCGTATGGCTAGTGCTAATGGGCGTAAGGTCTTAGCGAGACGTCGTGCAAAAGGAAGAAAGAAAATCAGTGTATCTTCTGAAATCAGACATAAAAAATAATGACATACTAATATGTTCATATAAGGTGTTACTTTTTGTAAGTAACACCTTTTTTTATACCCTTTGAGTTCCTAAATTTAACGAGAAAATAAAATTGCGACTCCATGCCTAAAGACAACAAACTTAAAACTATTCTTCTTATTGGTTCAGGCCCTATTATTATTGGGCAAGCTTGTGAATTTGATTATTCAGGTTCTCAGGCTTTGCGTTCGCTGCGCGAAGACGGAATCAAGACTATATTGATCAATTCAAACCCCGCAACAATTATGACAGATCCGTCTATGGCAGATCATGTTTACTTATTGCCTTTGAATACAAAGTCTATAGTCGAAATTCTTAAAAAGCATCCTGAAATTGATGCTGTACTTCCTACCATGGGTGGACAGACGGCACTTAATTTATGTATCGAGGCCGACGAAAAAGGAATATGGGAAGATTTTGGAGTTGATATCATCGGTGTCGATATTGATGCGATAAATATTACCGAAGACAGAGAGCAGTTTAGAGAGTTAATGTTAAAAATAGGAATTGAGATGGCTCCTCAGGCCACTGCCAATTCATATTTAAAAGGAAAAGAAATTGCTCAGGAGTTTGGGTTTCCATTAGTGATACGTGCCTCATATACCCTGGGAGGAGCCGGTGCTTCTTTTGTATATAAAGAAGAAGAGTTTGACGAATTGCTCACCAGAGGCTTGGAGACATCGCCTATACACGAGGTAATGATCGATAAGGCACTTATTGGGTGGAAAGAATATGAATTAGAGCTATTACGCGATAATAATGACAATGTTGTAATTATCTGTGCCATTGAGAATATGGATCCTATGGGGATTCATACTGGCGATTCTATCACCGTGGCACCTGCTATGACACTCTCGGATGTGACCTATCAAAAAATGCGTGATATGGCCATTCATATGATGCGTAGTATTGGTGATTTTGCTGGAGGATGTAATGTGCAATTTGCAGTCAATCCTGATAATGAAGAACAAATTATCGCCATAGAAATTAATCCTCGTGTTTCTCGTTCGTCGGCATTGGCGTCTAAGGCAACGGGTTACCCTATTGCCAAAATTGCTGCCAAGCTCGCAATAGGATACAATCTTGACGAGTTAGACAATCAAATTACCAAGTCTACTTCTGCTTTATTTGAGCCTACTCTTGATTATGTGATCGTTAAAATACCACGTTGGAATTTTGACAAATTTGAAGGAAGTGATCGTCGATTGGGCTTACAGATGAAATCTGTAGGAGAAGTCATGGGAATAGGTCGCTCCTTCCAAGAAGCGCTTCACAAGGCAACTCAATCTTTAGAAATAAAACGCAATGGTCTAGGTGCCGATGGGAAAGGCTACAAGGACTACGATCAGATCATACAAAAATTAACCTATGCCAGTTGGGATAGGGTATTTGTGATTTATGATGCGATTCAAATGGGGATCCCTCTAAGTCGTATCCATGAGATTACAAAGATCGATATGTGGTTCTTAAAGCAATATGAAGAACTGTATACCATGGAGAAAGAAATTTCTACCTACGACATCGATACCCTGCCTAGAGAGCTTTTACTGGAAGCCAAACAACGCGGTTTTGCAGATCGTCAGATCGCGCATATGTTAGATTGTTTGGAGAGTCAGGTATACAATAAACGCGATGAGCTCAAAATCAAACGCATTTACAAATTAGTAGATACCTGTGCTGCAGAGTTTGTCGCTCAAACCCCTTATTTCTATTCGACCTTCGAATCAGAAATGGAAAATACCAACGGAGAACGCTACGCCGACAATGAAAGTGTAGTTACCGATAAGAAAAAAATAATTGTCTTAGGATCTGGTCCTAACCGCATAGGTCAGGGTATTGAGTTTGATTATTGCTGTGTACACGGTGTTTTGGCCGCTGCCGAATGTGGTTACGAAACCATCATGATCAATTGTAACCCAGAGACCGTATCTACCGATTTTGACACCGCAGACAAGCTTTATTTTGAACCTGTATTTTGGGAGCATATTTACGACATTATTCGTCACGAAAAGCCCGAAGGCGTCATTGTGCAGTTAGGTGGGCAGACCGCTTTAAAACTAGCCGAGAAATTAGATCGCTATGGGATTAAAATTCTAGGTACGAGTTACAAGGCGCTCGATCTGGCCGAAGATCGCGGTAGTTTCTCGAGCTTGCTTAAGAAACTCGATATTCCTTATCCAGAATTTGATACTGCCGAAACTGCAGACCAGGCATTACAAGTGGCCGATCGTTTGGATTTTCCAATTTTGGTACGTCCGTCTTATGTATTGGGAGGACAAGGGATGAAGATTGTGATCAATAAAAATGAATTAGAAGAACACGTGGTAGATCTATTGCGTAAAATTCCTAACAATAAATTGCTGTTAGATCATTATCTAGATGGTGCTATAGAAGCCGAAGCAGATGCAATCTGTGATGGTGAAAATGTCTATATCATTGGGATTATGGAGCATATCGAACCCTGTGGTATCCACTCTGGAGATTCTAATGCAACCTTGCCGCCATTTAATCTGGGAGATCTGGTCTTAGAACAAATAAAAGACCACACCCATAAAATCGCATTGGCCTTGGAGACTGTAGGGCTTATCAATATTCAGTTTGCGATAAAAGATGAAAAAGTCTACATCATCGAGGCCAATCCTCGAGCTTCTAGAACGGTTCCCTTTATTGCTAAGGCGTACAAAGAGCCTTATGTCAATTATGCTACCAAAGTGATGCTAGGGCACAATAAAGTCACCGATTTTGATTTTAATCCACAACTGGAAGGCTATGCCATCAAACAACCAGTATTCTCATTTAACAAATTTCACAATGTCAATAAGAAATTAGGCCCAGAGATGAAGAGTACTGGAGAGAGCATACTGTTTATAGACAATCTGCGTGACGATGCTTTTTACGATTTGTACGCACGTCGCAAGATGTATTTAAGTAAGTAATAAAATACTATACGCTTTTGCTTTCGCGAAAGTGAAAGCGTATACAAATGCTGACAATACACTTGTAATACCTTAAACACAGACGAAATACACAATAAATCGATATATTTAATATTTATTGTAATATTATTCTTACATATTATTTAATTATCTCAAGAGAACTAGTACATTGTTGTTCTATAACCGCAATGCCCCAAGGCGATGATTAAAAAATTACTTTGTGTGATGCTTTTCCTTTTGAGTTATGGATGGACTGAAGCTCAGCAAATCGCAACGACTACAGATAATCCACTTCCTTTAGAAGAGCAACTTAGCTTCTATCCCAACCCAGCCAAAGAAGAAGTGCAATTGACAAACACCACTGGTGATCTGGTGGAGTGTACTGTTTTTAATATTTTGGGAGATAAGGTGGTGTCAAAATCGTTGGCCAGCGTCCAGACCGATCTTTCGCTCGAGCATGTACCCAGTGGGGTCTATATTGTAGCCTTTTACTACAAAGGTCAGACCATCACCGAACGTCTTATCAAAGAATAACTCCTTACCAATGCCATACCCGACAGTGCTTCTATGGTATTAGCGTGTATGTAGAAGTAATATACGCTCTGGTGTTTTTTAAACTTATTAGCTGTTACTGTTAATACAAGGACCGCAATCGTTTATCGTTGGGAATTTTTGTGTTTGGATTGTTTTATAGGTAACTTGACAATACCAACCATCTGCAATGCTATGATTATTCGTATGTTGTTTGTTTTACTTTTATTTACTGGGTCACTTCTGGCACAGGATGTATACCAGATCGCACGGTCTGGAGATACAGCTCAAATGGAGGAGGTGTATACTCAAAATCCTCAACTATTGAGACAACCCAATGCCGATGGCTATTTGCCATTAACCCTAGCAGCATATCACGATAATATTAATATCGTGCGTTACCTGATCGATAAAGAGGTACCCCTTGACAATAGCAGTTCTTATGGTTCTGCTCTAATGGCGGCCACCGTAAAAGGAAGTAAGGCTATCGTGGCCTTACTCCTAGAAAATGGTGCAAATCCCAATATCGCCGATGCCAATGGTACTACGGCGCTCATTTATGCCAGTCTTTTTCAATTAAATGATATCGCTGGTTTGCTTTTAAAATATAAGGCCAATCCACATGCCAAAGATAATCGTAACAATACGGCCTTAGATTATGCCGTACTTACACAAAATAATTCTTTAATCACC
The DNA here is from genome assembly GCA_002712765.1 of Cytophagaceae bacterium. Lineage (GTDB taxonomy): Bacteria > Bacteroidota > Bacteroidia > Flavobacteriales > Flavobacteriaceae > Dokdonia. The sequence continues at coordinate 7,274 of PAUP01000020.1, forward strand.
CTCCTAAAAAATCAATGACATGAAAAAAATTACTTTATTAGCTGCTGCGTTATTAATTACAGCCAGCATGACCGCACAGGTCACTACCGGAGAGGTAAGTCTATCTAGCGACTATACCGCGCGTATTGATGTAGACAATACCGATGTGACTGTTACTCTTGTAGGACCCGACGATCGTTGGTTGGGGCTTGGGTTTGGCGTACAAACCATGACCAACAATGGAGATATTATCTCTTTTGACAGTACGGGATTTAATGATAGACGCTTTATCGGTGTAGGCGCTACCCCTCCTACAGATACCCAAGACTGGACAGTCGTGTCAAATACTACGGCAGCAGGTGAGCGCACCTTGATTGTTACGCGTCCTTTAGAAGGTTCAGATACGACAGATTATACATTTGACCCTACCGATAGCAGTATTTTGTTAGTTTGGGCCAGAGGTAATGGCACTTTAAACTTTGTGAATCACGGGAGTGGTAATCGCGGGGCTACCTCGGCTGGGTTTAGTCTTAGTGTGGACGATTTGGCATTTGAAAAAAGTATTTCACTTTATCCCAATCCTGCCTCCAATCAGATTACTATAGATTTTGATGTCCCAACAACAACTTCAAAAATCAAACTCTACAATGTCTTAGGGCAAGTGGTGGGTACTCAAACTTTGGCTGCCAATGAGCGTATTATTCATTTAGAAAACGTACCAGCGGGCATGTATGTGATGCAAATTACATCAGAACAAGGAACAGCCTCCAAGCGTTTTATAAAACAATAAAACTCCTAATATTAGGCTTTACTTAAAAACGATCTCCTCGCTTAATTTTTATTAAAGTGCGGAGATTGTTCTTTTTTGACGTCTGTGATAAAATATTTGGTGTCACCCCAAAATGAAAATGTACCAAAGCGCTCAATATAGGTAAGTTTGACATAACTCCCTTGATAGGCTTCTAATTTCTCGATGACTTCTCGTTCTGAGTCCAGGACCGAAAAGGAAAATATTTGGGCTCCGCTAATCCCTTGACTTATCTCACCCTCCCAGGTTTTAAAAATAATTCCTTTATTAGAGAACTTGATTAATTCTCCAGATCGGGTTCCTTCGCTATAGGGTACAAAATAGATAAAAGCGTACCAAGCCGCAGCAAGGGCAAATATGACAACTAAACTAAGACCTAGAACTTTTTTCATAGTAGTATATTATTCGTCTAAAGATAAGTGATCTTCATCAGACGCTCTGGCAACAAGTTTCTCATTGAGGTGCTTCTTTTGTTTTATCCCTAATTTTTTAAGCCCTTCTACCTTTTTGATCAAATTACCCTTGCCTGTGAGCTTTTTCATAGTGCTATCATAGCTGCCTTGTACGGTATTGAGCTGATTACCCACCTTGATCAAATCGTCGGTTAGGTTGACAAATTGATCGTACAGTCTTCCAGCTTGAGTGGCAATTTCTAAAGCATTTTGCTGTTGCTTCTCGTTGTTCCACATAGAATCAATGGTACGTAAAGTTGCCAATAAGGTCGCAGGAGTAACAATGACAATGTTTTTTTCGAAGGCTTTATTGTACAATTGCCCGTCGGTATTTAAGGCAATGGCAAAGGCAGGTTCTATCGGGATAAACAAGAGCACAAAATCAGGACTCTCCATTTGATATAGATCGTGATAATTTTTCTCTCCTAGTTGTTGTACGTGACGTTTGAGGGAGGCCACATGTTGTTGTAAGGCCTGAGCTTTAAGGGTTTCATCCTCTTCACTCATATAGCGCTCATAAGCCACCAGAGACACCTTACTATCTACAATCATTTTTTTATTGTCTGGCAAATGAATTACTACATCGGGTAAAACTTTACTACCGTCTTCTCTAGTAAAACTTTGTTGTATAACGTATTCTCTATCTTTTTCTAGGCCAGATTTTTCTAGCACTCTTTCTAAGACAAGCTCACCCCAGTTACCCTGAATTTTGCTATCGCCTTTTAAGGCTTTGGTAAGATTGGTCGCCTCTTTACTCATCTGTTCATTTAAGGCGGTAAGGCCTTTAATTTGTTCACGCAGGGCCGCGGTTCTATCTATGGCTTCTTTGTTTGTAGCTTCAACCTTTTTTTCGAAATTCTCAATTTTTTCTTTAAAAGGTTTTAGGATGTGATCGAGTTTTTCGGCGTTTTGTAGGGTAAATTTATTGGTCTTTTCTTCCAAAATCTTATTGGCCACCAGTTCAAAATCTTTGGTAAATTTTTCTTGTAATTGTTCGAGCTCCTTACTTTTTTCATGCATCCGCTCTTCCAGGTTTTCAAAAGCGACATTTCTTGCGGTGAGTTCATTTTGAAAAAAGTCTTTTTCCTTGCGTATATTTTCTATCTGCTCATTACTCTCGGTTCTAACGGCCTGTAGTTGTGTTTCCGCTTTCGCGAAAGCGATCTTAACCTCCTCCAATTTGGAGCGTTCATTTTGCAAACGTTCTTCCAAACTACTGCGCTGGCTTTTGTTTTTGAGCTGATTAAATAGATAACCCAATACCGCTCCAATAAGGGCAAATACAAGGGCGATACCAAAATATAAGAGCGTCGTACTCATGGTGTAAAAATTATTTTTTGCATTAGGATCAACTGCCCTAAAACCGATCGTATTAGAGATAATTTAAAAGGGCTGTCCCTGTCGATAAAGATACTAAGAAGGAATAGTTTTAAAAACGGATACTCGGCTAATTCTCGATAAAGAATCGTTTTAATTGGGCATTAAAACGGATATTATCATGCGGAAACAGGGTGTCAAATACCCCTTTATCTACTAGGTTTTGCGGCGCATCCATGAGGACCTGACTGTCTTGTAAAACCACCATCTGATCGCAAAGAGGCAAGGCGTGCTCTATATCGTGGGTAGAAAATAGAATGGTCTTAGTTTTAGTCTTACTAATCTGGGTGAGCAATTTTAGCAAAGCTGCCTTGTGATGTAAATCGAGATGGGTGAGCGGTTCATCCATCAGTATTAGCGGAGTGTCTTGAGCCAAAGCTCTGGCAATAAGCACGCGTTGTAATTGTCCATCACTTAGGGCGTAACATTTTTTGTGTGCAAGGCTGTAACAATCGGTCGAGATAAGTGCATCTTCAATGATTTTTAAATCTGCTGATGTCATTTTTCCCAACCAGTTGGTGTAAGGTTGTCGCCCAAGTGATACGAGCTCTGTCACTGTTAAGTTTTTTGATATGTGTTGACCAGTAAGCACGACGCTCAATTTTTGGGCTAGGGCCTCGGGGGTATAAGAGGTGTGCGATAGATTGTCTATGAGTAATTCTCCATCGAGTAGGTCCTGTAAACCCGATAGGCTGCGCAGTAGGGTAGATTTACCAGAACCATTTATCCCAATCATCCCAATGAGCTGTCCTGTGTGTAATTCTAGATTGACGTGATCGAGCACGGGTGTTGTTGTCCCAGAGGTGGTATAACCTACCTTGAGTTGCTTTGCCTGCAATATGATATGTGAAGTATCGCTTTGGGTCAAAACATCAATTTCTTTTTTCGAACCAATAGCCAGATGACCACGGGGGCACCCACCAAGGCTGTGATGGCATTAATGGGTAATTTGTATTCACTAAGGGGTACTTGAGCCACGATATCACATAATAACATTAATATAGCGCCTCCTAATAGTACTGCTGGTAATAAGATGCTGTGATTTGCCGTTCGAAATACCTGTCTTATCAAATGCGGCACCGCCAAACCTATAAATGCTATAGGGCCAGCAAAGGCTGTTATACTACCCGCCAAAATGCTAGTGGCCAAAATAATGAGCAAACGGCTTCTGAGGTAGCGCAAGCCTATGGTTTTGGCATAAGTGTCTCCTAACAATAAAGCATTGAGCGCTTTAAGCGAAACAACAGCCAGCAGCAATCCGATAATAAAGGTAAAAAGTAGGATGTAAATTTCGGGCCATGATAAATCGCCAAGACTACCGTAAGACCAAAAGATGTATTGTTGTAACTCTTCGGCTTTACTAAAATAGGCCAAAATACTCACTACAGCTGCCGTCAAACTCCCTACCATCAAACCAATAATCAATAAGGTCATGGTATCGCGTACCCGTCTTGCAGCTGCCAATACCATTAGCAGTACTGCCATACTCCCAGCACTAGCCGCAAAAATAAGCCCCCAGCGTCCTAGCTGATTTCCTAGGGTCCAACCCAATACAGATCCGCCAAGGATATACAGGGCAACACCTAAGCTAGCTCCACTACTAATCCCTAAGACATAAGGTCCGGCCAAAGGGTTTCTAAATAACGTCTGCATCAATAAACCTGCAACGGCAAGCCCACTGCCGCTAACAATCGCCGTGATGGCTTTGGGCAATCTATAATCTGTTATAATATGGTGCCAGGTCTCTTTGGAGGCCTGCCCACCCATAAGGCTTTTAAGGATGTCTTCTAATGGGATACCCACAGAACCCAAAGATAGATTGAGTAGTAGTGCAACTAATAAAAGCACGCCCAGTACTATAAACAGACCGATATAAGAATTGCTATTTTTCAAGTGGCGTAAAAAAATAAGGGGTGTACTCGGGCAACAGTTCGGGATGCAAATAGTAAACCATGTCTTTTAATACCAGATCGGGTCTGTTTGGGGCGAGCTCGTAATAGAGCACCCCACCATTAGCTCCTTTTTTTGAGGCAAAGGTCACGATCTTTTTATTTTGAAAAGCATCAAACTGCTCATATAAACTGTGATCTTCACGCAATCGTGAATAGCTTTGGTATTGCCCTGGAGCTACCCAATAATCGGCGTTTTGGGCTTTGTCTAAAACTACTTCAACGCTTAAAGCGATACTTCCGCTACCTTCACTATTGGCCCAGAGATAATTTCCGCCAGCATCTGCGATCAGCTTTGCGGGCCAGCTGTTACCGTGGGGAAGGTACCACACATCTTTGTACATAGCACCACTTAGTACCGTAGGTCTGTTGGTTATGGCATTGGCTTGTTTTTTAACCTTTTCATACTCTTGCGCAATTTGCGTAAAAAGTGAATCTGCCAAGGCTTCCTTTTGAAAAAGCACTCCAAAAAACTTGAGCCATTCGGCTTTGCCAAGAGGACTTGTTTCTACCCAATCGCCATTGTACAACACAGGAATACCCGCTTTCTCTAACGAATTGAGTGATTTATTTTGACCTTCAACCCCAAACCCAACAACGATATCGGGATTAAGGGCAATGGTAACTTCGGTGTTGAGTGCCTCATTATGACCTAATTCTAAAATTTCATCAGCATCTATTTTTTTTCTTGCCGCTGCACTCGAGATATAATCCAAATTGGGAAAACCCACTAGGGCGTCCAATTCGCCCAGCATTTCCAATGAAGGGATATGTGTAGTAGAGGTGACCACAAGAGAAGAAACGGGAGCAACGATAGGCGCTTGATTATACTGCTTCTTTAGTTCAGACTTGCGCTTTCGCGAAAGCGTACTATCGACAATCACATAGCTATAGCTCGTGTTCGATCCTGGAAATGCCGAAGAAACAACAAGCAGCGAATGATCCTCAAATGACTGTATGTCAAAGCCGCTGGCGTATTGAACCGTCGTAGCAGCCGATAGTGGTGGTAGGTTTTCTCTAGTGTTGTTGTCCTGTTTTTGGCACCCGTAAACACCGGCGATACAACAGGCCATCATCAATATATATACTGCCTTTTTTCTCATAAAAGTCAAAAGTACTATTTATTCGGGGGATAGCCCTGTCTTGGATCAAATGTCTATCTTTGTTTAGAATTTTGGTTTGGGTTTATGACACAGATAAACCCAATTAAAAGGGAATTTCGTGAAAGACGAAAGCTGTTCCCGCAACTGTGAGCGATGCCTTACACTATGTAAGGACTCATTACCACTACAAGCCACTGAACAAAGGTGTTTGTTTGGGAAGGTGTAATGAGCTGCAAGCCAGGAGACCTGCCACAATTCATAACAAAGCTTATCATCTTCGGGTAAAAGATGATTCGATTATGAAACAGGTATTTTATACTCTTATCGCCGTGTGGTTTTTGGCCACGACTGCAAGCTATGGGCAAACCGATAGGCCTACTTGGCTCAAAGAGGTAGTGCTTACAGATGTGGTGTTAAAGCAATTTTCTCCAGCTCAGGTGGTCACTACTATTGCAGATTCTACAGCATTATTGTCTGCTTCGCGTCTTAGTGAAACCTTGAGATATAACAGTTTGCTTTTTCTTAGAGAAAATGGCCCTGGTGGGGTAGCTTCTCCGTCTTTTAGAGGGACTACTGCCCAACAAACCGCTGTGGTTTGGAATGGGTTAAACATCAATTCTCAGCTCAACGGTCAGGCCGATATGAACACACTAGGGGCTCGTAATTATGATCAAGTGATGATTAGAAGAGGTGGCGGTAGCACGATTTATGGAAGTGGGGCAGTAGGGGGCAGCATTCACCTAAATAATACTATGAGTTTTGACGATCAGTTCGAGACCCAAGTAACTACTGCCGCGGGCAGTTTTAGAACCTATGCCTTGGCGGCCAAAACGACTTATGCCACCCAAGAATGGTATGCCGATTTAGGAATAGATCTCAACCAAAGCGCCAATGATTTTGAATATTTAGAAAGCCCGCTTACCAATGAAAATGCTGCCTTTTCTACCCTTAATGTCAATACCAATATGGGCTGGAAAGACCCCAACGCTGATGCCAATTCGAGACAAAGTGTCAAGTTTTATCACAATAGTTTTTTATCTGACCGCGAATTTTCTAGAACGCTAACTGCCCCATCTCAATCGGGCTACAAAGACGCCCAGAGTAGAAGTTTACTCGCCTATGAGCGCAAAAAAGGATCAGCCACAACGGCTGTAAAACTGGCGCATATATTTGAACAATTTAAATTTCTGACCAATGTCGAAACTCCAGAAAATTATACCATAGGTAAATCGACACAATATATAGGCCAGTTGCATTATTCTTATCGGTTTGGAGCGCAAAAAAGACTACAGTCTATACTCGAATTCAATGGTACTCAAGCAGCTGGTACTAATATAACAACTGCACAGCGACGCAACTATGCTGGGATACTGTTATGGCAACATCAACCAGGGCCAAGATGGGGATATACGGCACAAGTGCGTCAGGACATCAATTCGGTGTTTGATAGCCCCTTTTTACTAAGTGGGGGTGCTTTTTACGAACTGATCCAAAAAGATGATAGACCAAATAGTTTGGGGTATCGTGTATCTTTTAACGCATCTCGCAATTTTAGAGTGCCTACTTTTAACGATTTGTATTGGCTTGGGGCTGGTGCTGAAGGAAATTTAGATGTTGTCCCAGAATCGAGCTGGCAGGGCGAAATTGGACATACATTGAGGTATAAAAGGATGAGACTACAACTCAATGGATTTTTGATCAAATCAGACAATTTGATCAATTGGCAACCCAATCCAAGCGGGATTTGGCGTCCTATCAATGTGGCCCAAGTCACAAACTATGGTCTAGAGACTACTGCAACTATCGGTTTTGACGTGCAAAGCCATCACTTTGATGCGGCATTGCAATATGGGTATACTCAATCTATTAATGAAGCCACCAATAAAAATCTAATCTATACTCCCATGCATAAAGCCACTTTTGGTTTGCAGCATAATTATAAATGGTTACGTCTTAATTATCAGCAATTAGTCGTGGGCCCGGTATTTACAACCTCAGACAATACCCAAACGCTAGACGGCTATTGGGTGTCTAATTTGATAGCCACATTTGATGTGCTACAAACAGCACAAACACTTTCAATTTCGCTTCAAGCCAAAAATATATTCAATACCAATTATCAAACGATTGCCTTTAGGCCTAACCCCGGTCGCAATTTTATGTTGCAGACCACTTATATTTTTTAATGATGAAACTACCTCACTTAGTATCCCTTTTACTGTTAAGTATGTTTATGCTTGTATCATGCTCTAATGACGATGATGTTCTAGATATGGACGAAGGGCAAGAAGAACAAGAGCAAGAAGCCCCCGCCGATTTTAAATATGACGAAGGCTTTTTAATATCTAATGAAGGGCCTTTTAATAATGGTTTTGGGAGTGTGAGTTATGTCTCTTCAGATTTAAACACCCTCACCAATGATATTTTTCAAGCCGAGAATATGTCTGATAATTTAGGCAACATTGTCAATTCCATAGGTTTTACAGACAATCAGGCCTATGTAGTTTCTAATGTGTCCAATAGGATTACCGTGGTAGATCGGTTTAGCTTTGTAGAAACTGGTCGTATTAGTAGTGGTTTAGAAAATCCAAGATATTTTGTTGCCCTCAATGGGAAGGGATACGTGACTAATTGGGGAGACCCATTGGTTGAAACCGATGATTATATTGCGGTGATCGATTTGAGAACTCTTAATGTAGACGCTACCATACCCGTTGGTTTAGGCCCCGAAAAAATTGTATATGACGGTAATCAACTTTATGTGGCGCACAAAGGAGGCTTTGGCACCAATAATATCGTTACTGTGATCAATCCCACAGATGACACTGTGGTAACTACGATAGCAGTAGGTGATGTTCCAGAAAGTATGGCGTTAGATAGTCAAGGCAATCTTTGGGTGCTTTCAAGCGGAAAACCTGCTTTTACTATGGAGGAGACTGGAGGACGCATACAGCGCATCAATACGGCATCTAATACCGTGGTGTTTAGTTCAGAATTTGATACGACCAGCCATCCCAGTTATTTGAATATTGACAATGATCAATTGTACTTTTTTCTTGACGGAGGTGTTTATGTAGGCAATGCACTCGATTATCTGGTCCCTACCACAGCCCAGCTCGATGTAGGTTTTTATTATAATATGGCGGTTATTAATGGAAAACTTTTTGGGTGTAATGCTGGTGATTTTTCAGGCGCAGGAACTCTAGAAGTATACGATCTTGCTACTAATGCTTTAGAAGCGATCTTAAACGTAGGGGTGGTGCCTGGTAATGTATATCTCAATCAATAGGCAAGCGCTAGAACAACTAATCCTACTATTAAAAAAAGCCCTGAACGTTCAGGGCTTTTTTTTATGGATGTTAGTTGTCATTAACAATCATACGCTGATATAAAAGATCGCTCTGATCACTTTCTAAAACTGCGTCAAAATGAGTCATAGCTTTGGTAGGTGTTACTTGCCTTCCTAAGGCTACGTTTACTGCTGTTTCTATAAAAGGATCGGAGGTGTCTCCCAAACTTCCCAAATTAAAAGGATCTTCTTCTAATGCGATATCGGGAGTAAAGCCATCAAAATAATTGGTAAGCCCGTTGGCATTGACGGCTCTTAAGGTGAGGGGTAGCATTACATAGCGATGGTTGGGATTGGCCATAGACCTACTAAAATTAGGTTCTGGCGCATCGTAAAGCAAAAAGGAACCTTCAAATTTACCTCTGGTATTTGTGCCTATTTGGGTTATTGTGATGTAAGGCGCCAATCCACTTAAAACGAGCTCACTTGAAGAGGCTGTATTTGAGGTGGTCAAAACGATAAGTTGAGAAAGGTTGAGGCTATTAATAGCTGCTCCTGAACCTATTTGATCATTAAAGCGTCGTACAAATTGATTATCAGGATTTCTATCGGTATTGTACTGTTGGGTAATAAATTCTTGTCCTTCAAATTGTCCTGTAATCATAGTGCACAAATCATTTGCGGTTTCTACAGAGCCACCTCCGTTATACCGCAAATCTAAAATGAATTCGTCTACGCCTTCGGCCTTAAATGTTGAAAAGGCTGCATTGAGTTCGGGGTCAAATTCATTGGTAAAACCAGTGTAATGTAAATACCCAATTTTCTTGGTAGGCGTTTCAATTATTGAGGTGGTATGTACCGGATTTATGGTGAGTTCTACATTATTTAAAACAATAGCCTCTCCAGTAGGTGTGATGGTACTCCCATCAAAACTGGCTAGATTTATGGTAAAAGTATCTTGTCCAAAAATCGCATTGAGGTCAGAAGAAGCTGTCAAGTTTATACCATCAACAGCGGTAAATAACATACCACGGCTAACACCAGCTGCTGCTGCAGGACTGTTGTTAATCACATAGCGTACCACACCAAAGCGATTAGAACTATTGTTAGGATCTTCTAATATTGAAAAACGCATGCCCGTGCTTTTGCGTACGCCTGCAAGCGCGTTTTCCAATTCGACATAATCCGATCTGAGTATACTAAAACGGTCTATAGGTGCAATTAAAGCATCAAAAGTTTCTTCAGGACTGTCAAAACCTCTTAAAAAGTCTAACTTTTCTTGTTCAGAACTAAAGCGATCGTTGGCCAGGGCGGGAACCTCACTTTTATAAAGCGACCAATAATTAAGCCCTCTATAAATAAATTCTGAGAGTTCTAAAGTCGTGGCTGGGCGTATTTCGTCATCAATATCTGTGGTACAGCTCACAATAGAAATGCACAACAATAGGAAGAGGTAGGATTTTAATGTCATCAAATGGTTTTTAATACAAACGCGGTTTTACCGCATTTATGGTGTTATTGGTACAGTAGATATTTTTTTCTTATTTGCTTAAATGCGGCAATTTGAGGCTGCCAGCTTTCTCGAATTACTTCAAAAGAGGTTCCAGATTTTATTTGGGTCTCCAAAGTGGTGTTTCCCGCATGTAGGGTAAAGCTTTCTGTCTTGAAAAAGCTAGATTTATCGCTATGTGCCGCATAAGCGTTGATAAGCCAATTGAGATCTACCTTATTCAGGTAAGGAGTCGCTCTTAAATCCAGCCCATGACATAGCACTCCATTTTCTTTAGGCGATTTTGATCCAAAATTGGGTTTTGGCGTATAGGCAAAAGGGTATTGAGTAGAGGGTAGCTGTGATGATCCAAAAATTTGAAATTGCATCTCTGTACCCCTACCGGCGTTAATGGTAGTACCTTCAAAAAACCCTAAACTAGGATATAGATTGATGGCCGCATCATTAGGTAAATTAGGAGAAGGTCGCGTAGGCAAGGAATATTTTGAATTGTAGTTCCAATGTTTTAAAGGTATCACGGTGAGATCACAGCGCAACCCGTCATCTAGCCACTGTTCTCCGTTAACCATTTTTGCATATTCGCCTATGGTCATGCCGTATACCAAAGGCACAGGGTGCATTCCTAAAAAACTACTATGGGCTGGCTCTAGGGTAGGCCCATCAATATAGTGTGCATTAGGATTGGGTCGATCTAGTACCAAAACGGGAATCCCTTTTTGAGCCGCCGCCTCCATAACATAGGTGAGGGTAGAGATATAGGTATAAAACCGAACACCTACATCTTGAATGTCAAAGACCAATATATCTAATCCTTCTAATTGTTGTTGGGTAGGCTTTTTGTTTTTGCCGTAAAGCGAAGTAATGGGTAGTCCAGTTTTTGTGTCTTTGCCGTCCTTTACTTGCTCTCCGGCATCAACATTGCCTCTAAAACCATGCTCTGGAGAGAAAACCCGAATCACATTAATATTGGCGCGTTGTAGCGAATCGACCAAATGTACACTTTGTTGTTTATCATGTGTGTCGCTAGTAAAAATCAAGCCACTTTGATTGGTGACTACACCTACTTTTTTTCCAGCCAACATCGGAAAATAGCGCGCTGTTTGATTGGCACCTACGACAATTGAGGGTTCAGATGCCTTGGCGGTCATAGCCAGTTCTGTATGGTTAGCGCTATTTGTTTTCACGAAAGTGCCATTTTCGGGGGCATTTCTACAAGAAATTAGTAAGATGAGCGTTAAAAAAAAGGTATTTTTGAGCAAAAGCGAAGACATTTGAATCTGGAGTATTTTATTGCAAAACGTTTAAGTAGTGGTGCATCGTATAAAAGTAGTGCATCTGCCACGATAATAAAAATAGCGATAGTCGCTATAGCGTTGGGCATGGTGATGATGTTAGTCTCTATTGCCACAGGTCTTGGATTGCAACAAAAAATTAGAGAAAAGGTGTCGGCTTTTGGAGGTGATATTCTAATTTCCAACTTTGATGGAAACAATAGCGCCGAGACCATCAATCCTATCGCGATACAACAAGATTTTTTTCCCGATTTTGAGGCAGTACCCGAGGTCACTCACATCCAAGCGGTCGCTATTCGTGCAGGTATCATCAGAACCGAAACCGACTTTGAAGGTGTCATGGTAAAGGGGGTCACCTCGCGCTATAAGTGGTCTCAGATTGAGGATTATCTGGTAGAAGGTCGCTTCCCAGATCTTTCGGGCTCGCTTAATAGCGAAATGATCATTAGCAGGTATCTCGCCAACAGGTTGGGATTTTCTTTAGGCGATAAAGTGATCGTTTATTTTGTACGTCAAGAAGAAGGAAAGCCTGTACCGCTGCGATTGGACATAGTGGGCATATATGAGAGTGCTTATCAAGAATTTGATAAGGTCTATCTCATGACCGATCTCAGACATATACAACGCGTAAATCGTTGGGAAAAAGATGAGGTAGGTGCCTTTGAAGTATTTGTTGATGATTTTGATCAGGTACAGGAAATAAACAATCGCGTCTATGAAAACACGGGTTCTTTCCTGCGTTCTATGACCATTGCCGAACGCAACTTCTTTATTTTTGAGTGGATCAAATTATTTGATTTCAATATTCTTCTCATTATAGCGGTAATGATACTTATTGCAGGTATTAATATCATTGGGGCCCTACTCGTACTCATACTAGAGCGTACGCGTATGATTGGCATTTTAAAGGCTTTGGGCAGCACCGATTGGATGGTGCGAAAAATCTTTATCTACAATGCCATGTACTTGATCGGGCTTGGACTATTTTGGGGTAATGTCATTGGTATAGGTCTTATTGCCATACAGCATTATTTTGGACTGGTTACCTTAGATCCTTCTACCTATTATGTGTCGGCAGCGCCTGTTTATTTTAGTTGGACCTATATACTACTGCTCAATATTGGGGTTTTTATACTATGTGCCTTGATGTTGTTGATTCCTTCCTATATCATTACCAAAATTAGCCCGATCAGATCCATTCGTTTCGAATAAGTGCTATAGTCAAAGCTATCTATATATTCCCGCTTTCGCGAAACCGAGCGCAGCGAGGTTCACGACCGTAGGGAGAGCACAGCGATAAACCGAGCGCAGCGAGGTTCACGACCGTAGGGAGAGCACAGCGATAAACCGAGCGCA